>JBLIIN010000092.1:0-6238 GCA_047635075.1 Methylophagaceae bacterium
AACATGTCCGACGCGGCTTTCTCGGCCATCAGTTTCAAATAGGGCATCATATCCATGACGAAATCTCCATTAGTTACATTAATTTCAACAACAATTTCTCATTCTAACTGCCAGAGCCTATCAAAAACCTTGCGACATATCACGCTAATTCCTTATCCGTATTTCATCTTAACAGCAGTAACAAACGGCGAAGCTTCCAGATCAGCTAACAATGCATCTTCAGGCCGAACTTTCCAATCGGACCCGAGAGAAATCAGCGTTCTAGCCTCTTGATTTTGATAATCAACCTCAACAGGAATTAAACCATCTTTAAAGGGCATTATCGCTGTTTTTAAAAATGCTATCCACGCCTGGTCTTCTGATAAGTTGTTGACACTCACAACCAACGATTTTCCACACATCTCGCGCGCACGAGCCACGTCATAAACGAGTTCTGCCGTTGCCGCTAAACCACCCGTAAAATTATCCTGACCAATTTTCCCTTGAATCACCACCAGCTTATCCGGTTGTAATAGAGCTTGATATTGCTCATACACTTCAGAAAACACCCGTACTTCAAGTCGAGCGGTTCTATCATCCAAGGTGATAAAAGCCATACGGCCACCCTTCTTATTCTTCATTGTCCTAAGGGCAACAATGAGGCCCGCTGTGATAACAGGAATCTCATTTCGCTGATAACCTTTTGCCTCAGGGGCATCCAACTCATTAATTCGCTTGGGAATAAAACGCGCTAGCTCTTCTGCATAACGATCAATTGGATGTCCACTCAAGTACAAGCCCAAAGTTTCTTTTTCAGCGAGTAATAACTGTTCTTTTGACCACTCAGGCATAGACACTAAAGGTTCGTCTTCGGTTGCTGTCGGTTCAGACACCATTAAACCAAACATATCATTTTGACCACTATCCATATCACGGCGATGTTGATCGGCTATCTGTGTTGCTTTAGCCAGACTTGCTTCCAAACTGGCCCGATGCCCACCTAGGCCATCAAATGCACCTGATTTAACTAAACCGTCCATCACCCGCCGATTGATTTTTTTCATATCAACTCGACGACAAAAATCATATAAACTGCTAAAAGCATCACCTGACTCACGCTCCCCAACAATCCCCGCTAAAGCAGCTTCACCAACTCCTTTGATGGCACCCATTCCATAACGAATAGTCTTATCATCCGCGACAGTAAAACGAACTTTGCTGTGGTTCACATCTGGCGGCAACACTGTCAAATTCATATCACGACATTCATCGATCAAACCAACAATCTTGTCGGTATTATCCATGTCAGCTGATAGCACCGCGGCCATAAAAGCCGCTGGGTAATGCGATTTTAACCAAGCTGTCTGATAAGCCACTAACGCATAAGCAGCAGAATGCGATTTATTAAAACCATACTCAGCAAATTTTTCCATCAAGTCAAAAATCGGCCCTGCCGTCTTCTCATCAATACCACGATTAGCGGCACCCTCTAGGAAAAACTGCCTCTGTTGTGCCATTTCTTCGACTTTTTTCTTACCCATTGCACGCCGAAGCATGTCCGCACTGCCAAGGCTATATCCGGCCAATACCTGAGCAATCTGCATCACTTGTTCTTGATAAACGATAACCCCATAAGTCGGCTTGAGAATAGGCTCAAGATCTGGGTGGGGATAATCAACTTTGGCACGCCCATGCTTTCGATTCACAAAATCATCAACCATGCCTGACTGCAACGGACCCGGACGAAATAAAGCCACTAAGGCGACAATATCTTCGAACGTATCAGGTTGCAGGCGTTTCACTAGGTCTTTCATTCCGCGTGATTCGAGCTGAAACACGGCCGTTGTCTCACAGCGCTTTAATAGGTCGTAACTGGGCTTATCGTCTAAAGGCAAGTTCGTGATATCAATTTGGTCAAACTCTTCTTTTGGCAAAATTGCCTTGAGGTTCTTGAGCGCCCAATCAATAACCGTCAACGTCCGCAAGCCCAAGAAGTCAAACTTGACTAAGCCAACGCTTTCAACATCGTCTTTATCATACTGAGACACAAGACCAGCACCATTTTGTTCGCAGTAAAGCGGTGTATATTCTGTCAACGCCTTAGGTGCAATCACTACACCACCGGCGTGTTTACCGACATTCCGCGTCAAACCTTCAAGCTGGAGCGCTAAATCAATCAGTGTTTTAACTTCTTCTTCTTTGTCGTAGCGTTCTTGCAATAATGGCTCTTGCTCCAGAGCTTTAGTCAAGGTCATTTTTAACTCAAACGGGACTAACTTGGCTAGACCATCAACTAAGCCATAAGGTAAACCCAGCACGCGACCCACATCGCGTAAGACTGCTTTTGCCGCCATCGTGCCGTAAGTGATAATCTGTGATACATGATCTCGCCCATAATGTTCAGACACATACTCAATGACACGATCTCGGCCTTCCATACAAAAATCAACATCAAAATCCGGCAATGAAACCCGCTCAGGATTTAAGAAACGCTCAAACAACAAATCATATTGCAACGGATCAATATCTGTAATCTCAAGCGAATAGGCCACCAGAGAGCCCGCACCTGAGCCTCGGCCCGGACCTACCGGCACACCGTTATTTTTAGCCCAATGAATAAAGTCTGCAACAATTAAGAAATAGCCCGGAAAACCCATTTCATTGATGACATCGAGTTCAATTTGCAGTCGTGCTTCATACTCATCACGCCGTGTGGCTAATACATCGGCCTCAGGGAATAATACCGGTAAGCGCTTCTCTAAACCTTGATACGACTCTTGCGTTAAAAAAGCCGCAATCGTCATGCCTTCAGGAACGGGGAAATCAGGTAAAAAATGCTGGTCCAACACCAGTTCGACATTACAACGCTTAGCAATCTCAACCGTGTTTTCAATCGCTTCTGGAATATCACTAAATAGGGCGATCATTTCTGCCGGTGAACGTAAGTATTGTTCAGAAGAATAATGCCTAGGCCGGCGAGGATCATCCAGTAAGCGACCGTCACTAATACAAACTTTAGCTTCATGGGCTTCAAATTGTTCCGCTGATAAAAATCGAACAGCATTGGTCGCAACAACAGGTAAATTTACTTCCCCCGCTAAATCCAAAGCGGCTTCTAGATAGCGCTCATCATCTTCACGCCCTGTCCGCATCAATTCCAAATAGA
Organism: Methylophagaceae bacterium; assembly: GCA_047635075.1. Classification (GTDB taxonomy): domain Bacteria; phylum Pseudomonadota; class Gammaproteobacteria; order Nitrosococcales; family Methylophagaceae. The sequence goes on from JBLIIN010000092.1 coordinate 3,146, forward strand.
AACGATCCGGAAACAAGGACATCCAACGCTTAACTAAAACACTCGCTTCTTCTTTTTGGTTATTTAACAGAGATCTCGAAAGTAATCCTTCCCGACTAGAAGAAATACATATCAACCCTTCAGTGCGTCCTGCTAACCAATCAAAATCAACCATGGGCACGCCCAAATGTTGGCCTTCGATATAAGCCCGAGACAATAATCGCGACAGATTATGATAACCAATCATATTTTGACAAAGCACAATAAAACGACTATTACCCTTAGAATCTGCTTCATCTCTCAGTCTAAGGTCCGCGCCTAGAATAGGTTTAATACCCTTTGTAATCGCTTCACTATAGAATTTAATAGCCGCAAAGAAATTATGTTGATCTGTTAAAGCCACCGCAGGCATACCCGCCTCAGCAACAGCAGAAATCAAGGGTTTAATGCGTACTAAACCATCCACCAGAGAATAGTCACTGTGAACGTTTAAATGAACAAACTGTGCGGTCATATATCTAGCTTAGTCCGAATTAAATGCATCAAGGGAACTTGACCGGGCCAGGTTTGGCATCGAGTCCTACCGTCGCTTCAACAATTGATTGTGCTTCTCTACGACCAATTTCAAATGCTTCAGCCTCTGACATCGTTGTATTAAACTCCCCTGCCACTTTGCCAGAACTAGCCAGTTCTTGCTTAAGGTAAAGTGTCTGAGTTGGGTAAGCAAACTCCACCCCTATCTGTTTAGCCAAACGCAGAATATCCAATAAGAAACGATGACGCTCTCTCAATTCCATATTCCAATCTGGTGTTTCCCAAAACACATACACAAGAATATCCAAAGAGGCCGCATTATACTGATTAAAATACACATGATAGTAATCTTTACGCATATAAGGATGGAGACGAATAAGCACACGAATCCCTTCACAAAATGCATCTATCTTCTCCGGCGGTGTGTCATAGGTTAGGCCAAGCATCGATTTCATTCGCCGATAACGTCGCGCACCCATATTATCAATTTTGGTATTTGTAAGAATCGCATTTGGCAATGTTATCAATGAATTATAGAATGTTCTAATTCGCGTACTTCTAAAACCCACTTCTTCGACAGAACCTTCAACATCACCAATGACGACCCAGTCACCAATTTGGAATGGTCTGTCTAACAAGACAGTTAGTGACCCGAAGAAATTACCCAATAGATCTTTTGCTGCTAGTGCAAAAGCTAAGCCACCCAATCCTAATCCTGCCAGCAAACTCGTCACATCAATATTGAGATTATCTGCTGAAAAAACAACCCCCATCACAACCACAAATACTTTCAAGCTTTTACTGATCATTGGTACTAACAGATCATCAAAACGGTTATTGGTTTTTAAAGCCTTTCGCATCAATAAAACATAAACAATATCGACTAATCGAAAAGCACTCCAAACAGCCGAGATACTCACCAATAGTTTCACCGCCACCGATAAAATCACCAGAGCCGTAGCAGGCAAGCCCAATAGTCCCAAAAGAAACCACCAGATTAAAGCCATTGCCATTAAGCCCAACGGTCTCAATGTGCTGTCATCCATTCCTTCATAGGTAGTGTGTCCTATCTTCCAGCGCCTTACATTATTGAATAAGAACCAAGCCACCAGCTTATCAACAACAAAGCCAATAATAACGACAAATAAAATACCCAACCACTGCCAGTACTCAAGCAAAAAGCCTTGTTTTAAAATATCGGGTAATTTCGTTCTAAGATGAATGTAAAATGGCAGTGCCACTTTAGGATCTTTAGTGCCATTTTTTGCTGGTGCCTCTATTAACCCTTCCAAAATATCAGGCAAAGCGCGTAGGGAAACTTGGCTAAATAACCATTGGCCATCGTCTTGTTTAACGATTGACACATCACCCTGTGAGTAACGACCAAATACATACTTGTTGTCTTTGGGTTCGAGGGGGATTTCACTTAGGACCACATCTTTACTACGTTCAATAACAGATAGCAGCATCGTGATTAACATTTCGCCTTTTTGCTGCTGAATCACCGTCGGTAAATAACTTAAATCAAGTGTTGAAATGGCAAGATTAATTTGCTCTCTTCCACCACTGACGTCAGTTGACATTGCAGTGATAAATGTCTGCATCGTAGCACGAGGGCCATTGATTCTCTCAGGCACTTCTATATCAGTAGCGTCATTATCTAGCAGACTTTCCTCAGCGTATGTAGCAGGCAATATAGCCAAGAACCCCAACAACAACACAAACCGCACAAACACACTCATCATGCTAAATTAAACTCCAGCTCGGGATCAGGCGAATAACCCAATACAGTTTCTACTGCTACTTTCCAGTCTTCACTGGCCAGTAAGGCATCTCTTTTCATTCCATGACGTCCATGAAGTCGAATCAGCCGCGTATGTCGTAAAGGATCCGGCGCAATTTTCAAACCATCGATAACTTGCACCACACTATTTGGCTTATTACACACTAATATCATGTCACAACCCGCCGACAATGCAGCCTCTGCACGTGCAACACTATCGCCCATCACAGCAGCGCCTTCCATACTCAGATCATCACTCAATACCGCTCCTTGAAACCCCATTCGCTCACGGAGTACTTGTTGAATCCAAAACGGCGAAAAACCCGCAGGCAATGAGTCACATTTTTCATAGACAATATGCGCTGGCATAATACCCACCAACTCACGATTGCATAGCTGCCTAAATGGCAGCATATCTGCCGCCAAAACAGCCTCAAAATCCCGCCTATCAACGGGTAGACCCAAGTGAGAATCAATTTCAACTGCACCATGGCCGGGGAAATGTTTACCGACTGCCGGCATCCAAGCTCTTTTCATACCTTGAATATAAGCCCTAGCAACGGCTGTCACCGTCTCAGGATCACGGTGAAAAGATCGATCACCAATTACCTCACTGGCGCCATAATCTAAATCAAGTACCGGTGCAAAACTAAAATCTACACCCACGGCTCGTAATTCTGCAGCCATTAACCAGCCCGTCATTTCGGCACGAGACAGCGTCAACTGGGATTGTCGTTCATAATCTTGGCCTAAGACACCCACGGGGGGTAAGCGGGTAAAACCTTGACGAAAACGCT
>JBLIIN010000093.1:0-6140 GCA_047635075.1 Methylophagaceae bacterium
GCCTGCGTTATGTAGGGTTTTTTGTTTATTAAGCTGGGGTTATGACGGAGAAAGCTGCTCAAAAAGGTCCGGTACTTTTGACTTATTCTGGACCAGCATTACTCAATCTTTCTTTGCTCAATAAAGGGTGTGCTTTTTCACGTCAAGAGCGTGAATCTTTTGACCTATTAGGTTTGCTACCACAACGCTACGAAACGATTGAGCAGCAAGTTGAGCGTGCTTATCGCCAATATTCTAGCTTTGATGAACCGATTAATAAGCATATTTATCTGCGTGCAATGCAAGATAGTAATGAAACCTTATTTTACCGTTTATTAAATGAGCATATTGAAGAGATGATGCCAATCATCTATACACCAACGGTTGGAGATGCTTGTGAACGGTTTTCAGAAATTTATCGCGGAGCTCGTGGTTCATTCATTGCTTATCCAGACCGAGCTGATTTAGATGTAATACTCGCTAATGTTACGAAAAATAACGTAAAAATTATTGTTGTGACAGATGGTAGCCGGATTTTGGGATTAGGTGACCAAGGGATTGGTGGTATGGGAATACCTATTGGTAAATTGTCACTGTATACCGCCTGTGGTGGTATTAGTCCTGCCTACACCTTGCCTATAATGTTGGATGTTGGGACTAACAATGAAAGTTTATTGTCGGATCCGCTCTATATGGGCTGGCATCATCCACGAATAGAACAGGACCAATATGACGAGTTTTTAGATTTATTTATCCAAGCGGTTAAACGCCGGTGGCCTAAAGTTTTACTGCAGTTTGAAGATTTTAATCAGTCTAATGCTATGCCATTATTGAAGCGCTACCGAAATGATATTTGTTGTTTTAATGATGATATTCAGGGAACAGCTGTCGTCACGGTGGGGACTTTATTGGCGGCCTGTCGAGTACAGAATGTTCAACTGAGTCAGCAGAGGGTAGTGTTTGCAGGCGCAGGTTCGGCAGGGTGTGGTATTGCGGAACAAATTATAACGCAGATGTGTGCTGAAGGCGTTTCTGACTTACAGGCTAGAAGTCAAGTCTTTATGGTGGACCGAAATGGCTTGTTAACTTCTCAGATGTCCTCAGTACTTGATTTTCAATTTCCATTATCTACAGAACCGGCAGAGATTTCAGGCTGGGATTATATCGGTGCAACCCCCTCACTAGAAGAGACGGTTCGATTTGCAAAACCAACAATTTTGATTGGTGTGTCGGGACAAGCAGGATTGTTTACTCAAAAGATTGTCGAAACAATGCTGTCTGAGTGTGATGTGCCTATTATCTTGCCTTTAAGCAACCCCTCTCGGCACATTGAAGCCACGCCCGAACAGCTGCTTAGTTGGACCCGAGGTCGGGCGATTATTGCAACCGGTAGTCCCTTTAGCCCTGTTTCATATCGAGAGAAAATGCTGGTTATTCCACAATGTAATAACAGTTATATTTTCCCTGGTTTTGGTTTAGCTGTTGTGGCGGCCAAGATTCGCCACATCAGTGATGAAATGTTGGTTGTCGCGAGCGAAGTATTAGCGAAAGCATCGCCAGCGGCTTTAGATAAAGCAGCACCCTTATTACCTCGTCTGGCTGATATTGGACAGTTAAGTAAGGAAATTGCTTTCGAGGTGAGTCGCGTAGCATTTAGGCAAGGATTAGCTGATGTTATGAGTGACGAGGCTTTGAATAAGTCAATTGAAGCGCAGTTTTGGTTACCTAAATATCGTGAATATGAGAGAGTTTTACCTTAGGTTTTTTTGGCGTAATCCTATTGATATTATGACGTTAGTTTTTACTGCGTATTGTGGGTAATAACTCGGATTTTACTAGATGTAATAAGACCATCACTTTAAAGTTATGTGGGTCTACTACAATATTTACGATAAGATAGACAGCATCATCATCTCTTATACCCATAAGTAGACAAAGTAAGTTAATTACATAAGACAAATCGAAATGGCCTATACAGAAAAATTTCAAAATCTAGCAGATGCTGCTTGTTCACGCGTTGAGGGGGTATTACCTGAAAGGGTAGACACTTTAATTTCTTCGGGTGCTGTCGCACTGGATATTCGTGATAGCGAAGAGCACCAAGCAGGGCATATTACAGGCTCATTGAACATTAGCCGTGGTAAACTTGAGATGATCGTGGAGAGCGAAATCCCTGATCTGACGTCGATTGTTTTGTGCTACTGTAATGCAGTCAACCGTGGCGCTTTGTCAGCCGATACCCTGCGAAAGATGGGCTATATTAATGCAAAGTATATTGATGGTGGTTTAATCGCTTATAAGGCACTACCTTAATAAAAATCCATTTTCAGGTCGGTGGTTCTCGATTGACTTGCAGAGGTTACAATCTAGTTTTGTTCTTTTTTATTTAACAAAAATGTGACCCACTTCTTTAGACATTTCTCCCTTTTCCATTAAAATTATCCCTCATTAAGCCAGTGCAATTTTTTTATTAGTGTATTTGAATGAAAATGAGTATTGCACTGTTTTAGCTCTCAATATTTTATGTTGTTGGTGACCAATTTTTGGTCGGCTCGATCTTTGAAATAGTGCTAATTTAGGCGATGGTTATTCAAGTATTCCTTAGCTTTCAAACGCATTATTTACAGTGTAACGTATTGACAATATATGTTTTGGTACTCCTCTATGTAAGGGCGTAACAACAGTGAACAATGGCTCGGAACAAGGATTGATTTGATATTACTTTCACAAGCTAAAGATGGCTAGGCAATGAGAATGATTAATTCATTTTTTATTTAGAGAGACAAGACAAAAATGGCTTATACACAAAAATTCCAAAATATGGCTAATGCAGCACGAGCTCGTGTTGAGGAGGTATTGCCAGAGCATGTCGATGCCTTATTAGAGGCGGGTGCCGTTGCTCTAGATATTCGTGATAAAGAAGAGCATGATATTGACCACATTCCGGGCTCGTTGAATATCAGCAGAGGCAGACTAGAAATGATGGTGGAAGGAGAGATTAAAGCCACAGATACGGTTATTTTGTGTTATTGCAACGCGATTAATCGCGGTGCTTTAGCTGCCGATAGCCTCAGAGCGATGGGCTTTGATAATGCTAAATTTATTTTAGGAGGCCTGATCGCTTATCGTGGTTTGGCTTAACAACGCTAATTATCATTAGTGTTTATCGTTATGGATTAACGATTTAGTTGATCCGCCTAGTTTGTCTAAAAAGAGACGTACTAATCCACACTGTTTTTTTGATAGTGTCTAATGCCAAGACGGGTTGATCTTAGTGTCACAATCCAATAGGCTAACGAATATCAGTTTAAAACCGACTGATTAGACTAATTACAAACTTAATCATTATAAATGACTCAAAGGTGGGGAATCCAAATGTACGATATGTCGAACATTGATAAACTAGCGACGTTAAAAACGCATAGCCCAGAGGCTTTGGCAGCGTTCCAAGCACTCGACAAAGCAGCACTTGGTGACGGTGCTATTCCAAAAAAATATAAAGAATTAATGGCATTGGCCGTTGCCCTAACAACGCAATGTCCATACTGCTTAGAAATTCATAAAGGCGAAGCCATTAAAGCGGGAGCCACAGAGCAAGAATTATCAGAGACCGTCTTTGTTGCGACTGCATTACGTGCGGGTGCTGCATTAACACACGGTACACATTTGCTTTAAGCAGGTATCTAGAAGTGCGGTAGTTGAGAAGAGATTCTTAGTGATAGCTAAAAAAAGCCTGACAGATTGTCAGGCTTTTTTTTGGCTGTCGTTTATAAAGATCTAGCTTATTGACATGATTTTAATGAAGTATTAAAGGTTAAATAACCCAAGTTAATATAAATTGTTCAGTTTTTTATTCTATGGTATAAGGATGCTGGATTTTGTACTTTACTTTTTATCTAATAAGGATTTCATCATGAGAGTGGCTATTCTGTCTAGGAATAAAAACCTTTACTCGACACGTAGACTTAAAGAGGCAGGGGAAACGCGTGGGCATGAAGTTGATATTATTGATACGTTGCATTGTTACATGGATGTAACACGGAGCCGACCAGCTGTTCGCTACCATGGAAAGCAATTGCCTTATTATGATGCCATTATCCCTCGCATCGGTGCATCGGTTACTTTTTATGGGACTGCGGTGGTACGCCAATTTGAAATGACAGGTACATTTTCTGTCAATGAATCGGTCGGAATAAGTCGGTCGCGGGATAAGTTACGGTCGTTGCAGTTACTGTCTCGGACGGATATTGGTCTACCTCGGACTGGTTTTGCTAATAAAGCGGACAATGCTCAAGATTTAATTAAAAATGTGGGTGGTGCGCCTGTTGTCATCAAACTATTGGAGGGTACACAGGGGATTGGTGTTGTTTTGGCTGAGACTGCCAAAGCAGCTGAAGCCATTATCGAAGCATTTATGGGATTAAATGCTAATATTTTAGTGCAAGAGTTTATCAAAGAAGCAGGTGGTGCTGATTTACGTTGTTTCGTTGTTGGTAATCGCGTTGTTGCTGCAATGAAACGCCAAGGAGCGGAGGGTGAGTTTAGATCAAACTTACATCGTGGTGGTTCTGCTCAACTAGTGAGGCTCTCTAAGGAAGAAAGGGCAACTGCACTTTTAGCTGCTAAGACCATGGGACTGAATGTGTGCGGAGTGGATCTTTTGCAATCAAGTAATGGTCCGGTCGTAATGGAAGTTAACTCCTCACCGGGTTTGGAAGGGATTGAAGTCGCAACCAAGAAAGATATTGCTAGTTTGATTTTTGAATTTATAGAAAAAAATGCCAAACCTCATAATACGCGTACAAAAGGTAAAGGTTAAGACAATACTCAATGGAGATAGAAGATTTACCTATAGGTGAGTACATTATAAAACCCGGTGAAACTCGGCAGTTAGAGATTCCTGTCGCTAAGCTTTATACTGATATTGATGTGTTTATTCCAGTTCACGTTATTCGAAGTAAAAAACCAGGCCCGATTGTGTTTGTATCTGCAGCCGTCCATGGTGATGAACTGAATGGCATAGAAATTGTTAGACGTTTAATCAAGTTAAAGTCGTTAAAAATTTCTGCGGGTTCATTGATATTGATACCGATGGTGAATGTCTATGGTGTGTTAAATCAAAGCCGGTATATGCCGGATCGCCGCGATCTGAACCGGAGCTTTCCTGGGTCTAAGAAAGGCTCTCTTGCTGGCCGAGTAGCCCATATTTTTCTGGAAGAGATTATTAAGCACTGCGACTATGGTATCGATTTACATACTGGTGCGATTCACCGCTCGAATTTACCCCAAATTAGAGCTGATTTGAGTGATTCTGAAACGGCAGGCTTAGCCAATGCCTTTGGGGCTTCGGTGGTGTTAAATGCTAATTTGAGAGATGGCTCTTTGCGTTTTATTGCTGTTGAGTCCGGTACGCGCATTCTATTGTACGAAGCTGGGCAAGCCTTAAGGTTTGACGAGCTATCAATACGAGTGGGTGTTAAAGGGGTATTAAACGTTATCACAGAGTTAGGCTTAATAAAACGAAAGCGCGGGCGAAAAGTATTCCAACCTTATATTGCCAACGATAGTGCCTGGGTTAGGGCTAATTCTAGTGGTATTGTGCGAGATCTCAAAAAGCTAGGCGATCGGGTTAGAAAGGGTGATGCGCTAGCGGAAATTGGTGGGCCTTTTGGTGACGTGATCGATACTGTAATTGCCAACAAAGCGGGAATCATTATCGGTAAACAAAATATTCCTTTAGCACAGGAAGGGGATGCGATGTTTCATATCGCTTTTTTTGAAGAATTGGATGCAATTGTGGCAGAAAACATAGAAGCGATGCATGAAAAAATCAATGTGAGTGCAGAGTTTGAAGAGGAGATGTCAGGTTGAGGATTAAAGTAAATAGTTGCATGATTAATTTTTGTTCTGTCGTCAAGTCATAGGGGACAGTTAAGTGGAAAATAAGCTAATGATTGGTAGTCTTGAAAATTTTGATTTACCTGAATTAGGAATTATCGGTATTCAAGTCCGCATCGATACCGGTGCAAAAACGTCATCTTTACATGTTGATAACTTGGCGTGTTTTACGAAAGGTGGAAAACCATGGGTTAAGTACGATATCCACCCTAATATCCATAATGTTGATGAGATCATTCACTGCCAGTCTCTGATAAAAGATA
>JBLIIN010000094.1:0-6078 GCA_047635075.1 Methylophagaceae bacterium
ATCGTTAGATTCTCATGATAATCTTGGTTTAACTGTAACATTGGTGCACCACAACAAGCACCCAAGCATTCCACTTCTTTTAACGTCACTTTCCCGTCCGTTGTTGTCTCACCAAAGCCAACACCTAAACGCACTTTTAAGTGCTCAACAATTTCTTCTGAACCGCATAACATGCATGAAATATTAGTACAGACACTTATCTTATTTTTACCAACAGGTTCTAATTCATACATGGTGTAGAAGGTAGCTACTTCGTAAACACTAATTGAGGCCATATCAAGATAAATTGCCAAGGCATCCATCAAACCTTTAGACAACCAGCCCTCATTACCATCTTGTAGTATGTGTAACGCTGGGATTACCGCTGATTGGGCTTGTCCAACAGGGTATTTTGCAATCCAAACGTCAATCTGGTGCCGTACCTCAGCATTGAACAAGTCTTCTTTTGCAGAATTTAGTTGCAATTCACTCATCGATCGATCTCACCAAACACAATATCCATCGTACCAATAATCGCCACCACATCAGATAACATATGGCCTTTGGCCATCTCATTCATGGCTGCTAAATGTGCAAAACCAGCCGCTCTAATTTTAAGACGGTAAGGTTTGTTGGCACCATCTGACACCAAATAGACGCCAAGCTCACCTTTTGGATGTTCTACAGCGGCATACACTTCACCTTCTGGCACACAGTAACCTTCGGTAAACAATTTAAAATGATGCACCATAGATTCCATATCCTGCTTCATCTCAATTCGACTTGGCGGTGCAATTTTATGATCACCCGTGATCACAGGACCCGGGTTTTCTCTCAACCAATCAACACATTGTTTAATAATTTTGTTTGATTGACGCATTTCTTCTATGCGGACCAAATAACGATCATAACAATCACCCTCAACACCAACGGGAATATCGAAATCGACTTGGTCATATACGGAGTAAGGTTGCTTTTTACGTAAATCCCACTCGACTCCTGACCCTCTCAACATGGGGCCACTGAAGCCCATTTGCATTGCCCGTTCTGGGGATACCACACCAATACCGACTGTGCGCTGTTTCCATATTCGGTTATCTGTCAATAACGTTTCATATTCATCAACGCACCCAGGAAAACGTTCGGTGAAGTTTTCAATAAAATCTAATAAGCTGCCTTCTCGGCTCTCATTCTTTTTATTAACTTCCTTCTGACTATGCCATTTTGAAGCTTTGTATTTTGCCATTGATTCTGGCAAATCACGATAAACCCCACCGGGCCTGTAATAAGTCGCATGCATGCGTGCGCCAGATACAGCCTCATAGCAATCCATCAAATCTTCGCGTTCACGAAAACAATACAAGAATATTGTCATGGCGCCTATATCAAGGCCATGAGTTCCCAACCACATTAGGTGGTTCAAAACCCGAGTGATTTCATCGAACATGACACGAATATACTGCGCCCGTTCTGGCACTTGCACACCCAAAAGCTTTTCAATTGCCATTACATAGGCATGTTCGTTCGATAACATGGACACATAATCCAAGCGGTCCATATAACCAATATTTTGGTTAAAAGGCTTAGATTCAGCTAACTTTTCTGTACCACGATGCAGCAGTCCGATATGGGGATCAGCACGCTCAATCACCTCACCATCTAATTCAAGAATTAGTCGTAACACACCATGAGCGGCAGGATGCTGAGGACCAAAGTTCAGTGTGTAGTTTTTAATTTCAGCCACTAACTAAGATCCTTTGCATAGCGATTATCATCACGAATTACACGTGGAACTAATATCCGCTCTTGAATACTGACAGGCTCATACACCACGCGCTTTTTATCAGCGTCATAGCGCATTTCAACATTCCCAATAAGAGGAAAATCTTTTCTAAAAGGATGACCAATAAAACCATAATCTGTCAAAATACGCCGTAAATCCTGATGGCCATCAAATAAGATACCGAAAAGATCAAATGCCTCACGCTCAAACCAATTCGCACTATTCCAGATAGCAGTAACACTATCTACAATGGGGGATTCGGCATCCAACCTGACTTTTACCCTTAGACGTTGATTGTGCTGTAGCGACAGCAAATGATATACCACCGCAAAGCGGTAGCCGCCATCTTCAAACACTTCAGCATCGCTAGAAGTTTCAACTGCACGACTAAACCCTTGTTCTGTAGCAGATTTCGTCAGCCATGCTGACCCACCATATGTGGAATAATCGACGCCACAGAGATCCATTAATTGCTCAAAACCAAGTTCATCTCGAAGGGTTTGACTGACGGCCATTATTTCTTCAGCAGCAACATAAATAGTCACTTCACCGCCCATTAGCTCGCAATCTAGTAGAGCATCGCCTAGGGCCGATATTAATTTAGATTTCAACACCTGACTCATTTATCGACCTATCGTCACCTTTGCTGGTTTAGCAATAGTTTCCGTACGTCTTATTTTCTTTTGTAGCTGAATAATGCCATATAACAACGCCTCAGCTGTTGGTGGACAACCAGGTACATAGATATCTACTGGCACGATGCGATCACAACCACGAACAACTGAGTAAGAGTAATGATAATAGCCTCCCCCGTTGGCACAAGACCCCATTGAAATTACCCAACGTGGCTCAGACATTTGGTCATATACTTTACGCAGTGCCGGCGCCATTTTGTTAACCAAAGTCCCGGCAACAATCATGACATCAGATTGGCGAGGACTAGGACGGAAGACGACTCCAAAACGGTCAAGGTCATAACGTGACGCTCCGGCTTGCATCATTTCAACTGCACAACAAGCAAGACCAAAAGTCATCGGCCACAAAGAGCCTGTTCTTGCCCAGTTAATGAGTTTGTCAGCAGAAGTCGTTACTATCCCTTCTTCTAAAATGCCTTCTATTCCCATTCAAGCGCACCTTTTTTCCACTCGTAGATGAAACCGACAACTAAAATAGCTAAAAACAAAAACATCGCTAAGAGTCCAAACACTCCTACATCATCAAGGACTATAGCCCATGGAAATAGAAATGCAATTTCTAAATCGAAAATGATAAACAGAATTGCTACTAAGTAAAAACGAACGTCAAACTTCATATGTGCATCGTCAAATGGTTCGAAACCACACTCGTAAGGTGAGCGTTTTTCTTCATCTGGTCGCTGAGGTCCCAAAACAAAACCTGCAAGTATTGGCATCACACCAAAACCAACGCCAATAATCACAAATATTAAAATGGGGAGATATTCCGCCAACATAAAAATTCTTCTTATATTTCTCAGTTACTGCCAGACACTGAAGGCTAGCATCATCATTCACAGTGCACCAACTCAGTAGTGCGTTTTATTCCAGCGTTCAACCCATAATTCTACACAGTCTAAGGGACAATGAGAAGGCAAAAATCAAAATACAACCACGGTATAACAAACATTTTATGGTTTTATATAACTACAAAATAAGACAACGAGTAATTCATCTAGTTTCAATTTTAAAAACAATAATTGACCCATAATCGTAAAACATCCAGACCGCCGAGTCTAGTGAATGAGAGCTCAAATGGGAGAGGATCCAAATAATGAAAAAGCAGCTATAAAAATGTTCTTGCAAATAACTTTTCAATAAAAAAGCCCGTTCAACAATAATTGAACAGGCTTTATTTTACTATGGTGCCGGCGGGCGGAGTCGAACCGCCACGGACTATGTCCACCACCCCCTCAAGATGGCGTGTCTACCAATTTCACCACGTCGGCTTATTTTTCTAAGGTAAATCAGGCAAGTCTTTCGGTGTTACTGGCTTTGGCTCAACTTTATCCGTCGTCACTGTTACGGGTGCAACAGGCATCTGAGTCACACTTTCGATACGTTCTGCCTTATTGGCAAAATAAGCTAAACTTAAACTAGTAACAAAAAATAACATCGCTAATACGGCACTACTCCGAGATAGAAAAGAAGCAGAACCTTGGCTACCAAATAGGCTAGATGAGGCGCCGCCACCGCCACCGCCGCCACCTAATGCAGCTGCACCGGCATCTGCACCTTTACCATGTTGGATCAATATCAAACCAACTAGCAACACCGAGATTGCGATATGTATAACGAGAATTATTGTATCCATCTTTTCCTAACCTAAACTTGTTGTGACGCTGCCCGACAAATTGCAACAAACTCATCAGCAATCAATGAAGCACCGCCAATCAGTCCACCATCAATATCTGGCTTTGAGAATAATGAGGCGGCATTATTACCTTTAACGCTGCCGCCGTAAAGTATTCGTAAGTTATTCGCGGTCTTCGGACAATGCTTAGCAACCCGCTCACGCATGAACTGGTGGACGTTTTGAGCCCATTCTGGGGAAGCCGACTTACCGGTACCAATTGCCCATACTGGCTCATAAGCAAGCACTGTTCGCGACAAAGCCTCTGCACCTTGATGGGCAATTAAGGTATCAAGCAGTCTGACAACCACTTCTTCAGTCTGCCCTTGTTCGTGCTCTTGTGGACTTTCACCAATGCAAATCACTGGTGTTAAACCAGAGGAGGCTGCCATCTCATATTTTTCAGCGACCAATTGATCTAAAACCAATTGATCAAGGTCTAGTTCATCATACAGACAGCGACGTTCTGAATGACCAATCAAAGTATATTCACAATTAAAATCAGTGATCATTGCAGCTGAAACTTCTCCGGTGTAGGCACCATCAATGTATGACGATACATTTTGTGTGCCCCAGTATAGTCCCGTCCCCGTGAGTACTTGTTGCACTTGAGGAATGTAAACAGCAGGTGGGAAAATAGACACATCAATATTAGAAAAATCACTCCTAGAGGTTAGGATTTCCTCCAACAAACTTTGATTGCTTGCCCTTGTTCCATTCATCTTCCAGTTGCCAGCAACTAAGGGCTTACGCATCGATTTTAGTCCTATAATAATAATTCAATTTCAGACAGCCCACCCAGTCAAATCACAGATTAATTGTTTACAAATGTCTATGACTTTTTATTCTTAGGCATTGTTAATACTTGTTTTGATCACATTTGCTATTTCAGTCGCCAAGCGTTGTGTCAGAGTTGCATCGCGTCCTTCCACCATCACTCTAATGACCGGTTCAGTTCCGGAAGGTCTGAGTAATACCCGTCCCTCGTTAGCCAATTCATCTTTTGCCATTTTAACAGCATCTGAAATAGCTTGGTCAGTAGTAAGATCAATCATTTTCTTAACACGGACATTAATCAACGTTTGTGGATATTTTGTCACTAAAGATTTGAGATCATGTAATGAACTGCCCGTACGACGGATTTCACACAACACTTGCAAGGCGGCAATAATACCATCACCCGTTGTTGTCTTATCTAGGCAGATAATATGTCCAGATGACTCACCTCCGACGACACCTCCGGTCTCTTTTAACTTCTCAATCACATAGCGGTCACCCACTTTCGAGCGGTGTAATGTCAAGCCATGTGCTTCTAAAGCCTGTTCAAGGCCCAGGTTAGACATCTGCGTACCAACTACTGACGAACTTCCTTTACCTCGTAATTTTTGAGATCGAGCGATAATAAATAATATATCGTCACCATCAACAATTTGCCCTGTGTGGTCAACCATGATCAAGCGGTCACCGTCCCCATCTAATGCGATACCTAAATCAGCTTCGTGTTTCAGTACAGCAGCCTGTAAAAGGCGAGGCTCAGTGGAACCACAATTCTGATTAATATTTAGACCATCAGGTTCAACGCCCATCAGAACGATCTCAGCGCCTAATTCTTTAAAAACATCAGGGGCTACATGATAGGTGGCACCATTTGCACAATCGACAATAAACTTCATACCCGAAAAATTCATTTTCAAAGGCACAGAGCTCTTACAAAACTCAACATATCGACCACGAGCATCCTCTATCCGAACAGCTTTACCCAGTTCAAGAGAGTCAACTGTTGTCAGAGGTTCGTTTAACATGGCCTCAATTTCCAACTCAGTCTCATCAGATAGTTTTGTCCCTTCAGCTGAAAAAAACTTAATGCCATTATCGTGATAAGGATTGTGTGATGCACTAATAACAATACCAGCCCGCGCATGAAATGTACGCGTTAAATAAGCTACACC
>JBLIIN010000095.1:0-5946 GCA_047635075.1 Methylophagaceae bacterium
GACGCCGGTATTATCATCAGTAGTACCCAAAAGTGTTTGCGGGGCGGTCTCAGTTTCGCCATCTGCGATAGTGAAATCAACAGCAAAAGTCGGTGATATCAGCGCAAGTGATATCGCAATAACAAGCAGGCTAAGCTTAAAGTAGGAAGTGGAGAGTGTCATGTCGAGCTTTATATAAGAGAGGGGCCTGAGGAGCTTGAAGGTGATAGTCATTTGAAATGATCCAGAGTTATGTAATTTATGGCTAGTACCGACAATACCAATAAAGATTGTTAATAGATTTTAACAACCATAAAAGTGTGAATTGAATCACAACTTAACTGACAAACTTGGTGTGAACTCAGGACGGAAAGTTTCAGGTCTTATATGTACTAATCTAAGATGGCTGGACTACAATTCCCAGAATGAATAGATATGTTCACACGTTTTATTACGGCAAGTGCCCTGTCAGTGACTTTGGCTTTTAATAGCGCTGCTTTTGCTGCTTCTACGAGCTTTATTGACAACGGAAGTTACACGACAGATACCATCTCAGGATTGGACTGGTTAGATGTCACGACGAGTAAGGACCAATCCTACAACTACGTCAGCAGCCAATTCGGAGTGGGGGGGGTCTATCAAGGAATGCTCTGAAACGTTATGAGACTCTAAAAACAAGAAAACCCGCTTAAAAGCAGGCTTCCAGGGATGTTACGGGGTAGTGTGAAACGCTTGTATGGTGCCCCCGGCAGGAATCGAACCTGCACCTAAGCCTTAGGAGGGCCCTATTGTATCCATTCAACTACGGAGGCAGAAACAACATTATAACAGTGGTAGACTAATAACTCACCCAGCGTTCTATGAGTCTTGTTCAGGCTGTTTTTTCAAAATTTCATCGATAATAACTGGTTTACCCAGACTATAGCCCTGAGCATAGTCGACACCAATCTCTTTTAGTTTTTCTAAAATAGCCTTAGATTCGACAAATTCAGCCACTGTTTTAAGGCCCATAACATGGCCTATTTCATTGATTGACTTTACCATTTCATAATCTAGTCTGTCATCGAGCATATCTTTAATGAACATACCGTCTATTTTCAAAGTGTCGACATCCAAGTTCTTCAAATAAGCAAAAGAAGATAAGCCGCTACCAAAATCATCCAGAGCAAATGTACACCCATAGGCTTTGAGCGTATTGATAAATTTTGTTGCTTCAGACAAGTTAGCAATAGCCGCTGTTTCAGTAATTTCAAATTTAATCTTAGTCGCAGGAATATCGCCTCGTTCAAACTCACGAATAATATATTCTGTCATTGCCTCGTCATCTAAAGATTGACCCGACAAATTAATCGAAATACTTTCAACATGTCCTAGTTCATGAACGTGCTTATTCATCCAATGCAAAGTATGGTTCACAACCCAACGATCAATTCGTGCCGCCGAGTTATAGCGCTCAGCCGCTGGCAAAAAAGCACCTGGCGGCACGATTCTACCGTCCTTCATTTTTAGTCTTAGTAACACTTCATATCCGACATATGATGTGATTTCACTCAACGCAACAATCGGCTGTGCGTAAAGTAACAAGCGATTGTTATCCAGAGCATCGCTAATTTCACTGCTCCATTGAATGTCCCCCAGACGTAGCTGTAAGCGAGCATCATCTTCAGTATGAACTTTAACTTGATTACGCCCACTCGCTTTAGCCTCATAACAAGCCAAATCGGCATTATTCATTGCCTCAGTATTGTCTTCGATATGCTGATCAATAATCGCTAAACCAATACTCACGCTAATGGTAAAAGCCTGCTCTTCCCAATGAAATCGGAAATTTTGAAACAAATCAATCAAGGATTCGCAAGCTTGATAGGCCTGCTCTATTCCACAGTGTTCCATCAACAAACCAAACTCATCGCCTCCTAACCTAGCTAGGGTATCTCGTGATCTCACGTTAGCTGACATCAAAGTCCCTATCTGACGCAATAATTCATCACCCGCGACATGGCCACATGTGTCGTTAACCACCTTAAATTGGTCCAAGTCTAAATAACATAGAGCATGTTGAGACAAATCGCGCTTTGAAGAACCAATCGCTCGCATCAATCGAGCATCGAACTCATGCCGATTCATTAACCCTGTCAATAAATCGTGACTTGCCAGGTACGATGTTTGCTCGTTAACCTGTCTTGCCTGGCTAATATCATCCTGTGTAACAACAAAATGAGTCACGTGTCCAGGGCCATCTAACATGGGCGAAATCACCTCTTGAGCCCAATATAAATCTCCATTCTTCTTACAATGTTGTAACTCGCCACGCCACTCAATACCTGACAGTAACGTTTCCCATAAGTCTCTATACAAGTCAGGATCGGTATTTTCGGAAATAATAATATCGGGCCATTTCCCTATCGCTTCGCTAGCAGAATAACCCGTCACTGTCGTGAACTTGGGATTTACATATTCGATGTTGCCTTCTCGGTCAGTAATCACCACCACATTAGGGCTATGCTTAACAGCAAGAGATAGCTTCTCTAAGGCCAGCCTTGTCTTTTTCGAAGACGTAATATCCTTAGCAATACCCTTTGCCCCCAAAACCATTTGACCATTTTCGTCGTAAACAGGGTTTTCATGAATACTAAATGTATGAACCTCACCCGACTTCGCCATTAACTCGACCTCGTATTGAGAGGATTTGCCTAGCAAAGTTTGTTTAATCATCTTTGACGCATGTTGGTTGACTTCTGACTTAATAAAATAAGTGGCGTAATGGCCTAGAAAATCCGACTGCTCATACCCTAAAATTGAAGTAACTGAGGGACTGATATAACTGTAAAAACCATTACTGTTATAGCTGTAGATAAAATATTCATCTTGAATATTCTCGACTAAACATCGGTATTTCGCTTCGCTTTCTTCTAACAACTTGACTTTATCAGCAACCTCACAAGCCTTTTCTTTCACCTCTTTTTTAATTTGTTGCGCCCGCCCAGTCAATGTCATTAGCCACATCACAATCAAACTAAAGATAAAAAAAGCACCCGTCATAATCCAGTACAACATCCATGAAAAATGTACATCAACAAAATCTTGAGAAGGGCTGTAGTTAAACAGCCATTGATGATCAGCAACATTGACTAAGCGCTGAATTAATAGGGGCTTTTCGCCATATATTTCAAGTCGCTCATCTTTCAGTAGTGTCGAAAACAAGATGTCGCCACTATTAGCATCAGTAATCGTCACCTCAACCCATTGACGCGCATCAGAAGTTAAAAACTCTTCAATCAAGGTACGATGTTTGAACAACTGATACACCATTCCAAGCATCTCATTTTCAGTATTAAACACCGGCAACATATGCAAAAAAAGTTGTTTTGACAATGGTTTTGAATGATTGTCCACCTGAGGCACTAAGTAAGAACCACCTGTTTCAGACATCTGTTGACACGCATACCTTCTGTGTTTATTTTCACAAATATCAACCCCTTCAGTCTGCAAACTCAAGGCAAGTGGTTCAGACATTTCTTGACTGTCTTGGAGATACCGAGAAACATAATAACTGTTGCGCTGACTAGCAGAAAAAAAGACAGTATCAGTTATATCAAACTCAGTAATTTTATAGCCATGGCGACTTTCGTCGTCTGCTCTGTCTTTGTCTAAAACTCGCTCAATCCAACCTAACGGATACAACACCTCGGGTTTGCCTTCGGCAAAACCATTGGCATAAGCTTCAAACTCCTCCATTGTTACTTCATCGCTATTTTTAAAAATGGCCCCCATGTTTTCTAACAGAGACTGATGCATTTCTAGACGCCTTTCAACTAAAGCGTGTGCCAGTTTTACATTATCATCAAAGCGATGAGAAACTCGCTCTAGTTCACTCTGCCGTGCCCCGTGCAGAACAAACACCAGCACCATAAATAACAACAACATAGGAATAACAAAACTGACAATTCGGTTTTGCAAAAGCCGTTGAGGATCTGCGAACAATATTAACGCCACGGGTGTAAGAACAACAATGCCAAGCGCACTACCCAACCACCACAACACTAAGGACTCTAACCAGCTACCATGGCCCAAAACGCCTAAATACTGTTCTACAAGCACAACGATTAGGGCAGGGACAAAAGTTGAGATTAAAGCAGCCAAAGTAAAGAACTTAAAAATGCCCCAACCTGACATTAACGATGACGGCAAAACCTGAAAACGTAAGAGGAGGTATCGGCCTATCCCAGCCTGTAAAGCAGCTTGAACACCAAAAAGAAGGCACAAGTTCAATGCTTGAGTATCACTCAACCCCATCATGTAATAGCCGACAACGAAGTCACCCAAGAACACGCCAGGTAACAATCGGTACCCCCAGATCAAAACGGCAGCCAATGCAATGCCTGCCGGGGCCCATAACGGATTGGCACCACTCGGTGGGAGTGATAAAGTCAGCGTAAAAAATCCAGCAGTAAAGTAAACTATTGCCAGACCAATATTAGCCATGATGAATTGAATCAGGCGTTCCACATCGTCCCTAAGTCATGCCATAGATTAACTAATCTGAGTTTAGCGCATCTAAAGTCTAATTGGTACAGCTAACAGAGGCAGGCCCAAGACGAAACTTATCATCAAAATAATGTTCAAAGCTTCTACAAAATCAGCCATGTTCTAAATAAGCACCATCCACTATACTTACAACTCGCATCCACATTACATCTCTTTTACCCTAAAACCTGAGTCACTTAATGAATAATCGCGCCGTACTACTTGCTAACTTAGGCTCACCCGATAACGCAGACGAAACGTCTGTAAGACGTTATCTTGACCAGTTTTTAATGGACCCTTACGTCATTCAAGTACCTTGGATTTTACGTCGTCTCATTGTCAGCCTGTTCGTTTTACCAAAGCGACCAAAAGATTCAGCTGAAGCCTATAAAAGCGTCTGGTTAAAACAAGGATCACCTCTAGTTGTTTTTTCAGAAAAATTAAAAGATTCTCTGATAGAACAAGTAGAGATACCTGTTGGCATGGCCATGCGCTATGGTTCTCCAGATATTGAAAGTGAACTAGTAAAATTAGCTGAACAACCCGGTATTGAAGAAATTTTATTTATCCCGCTTTACCCACATTTTGCCGACAGCACTATTACGACATCAATACAGCAAGCTAGGAGTATTATTGAAAAACATCAGTTGAATATTAAACTTATTGTTACCGCTCCTTTTTACCAAAAAGAAGACTACATCGCAGCTTTAGTCGAAAGCGCACAACCCTATTTAGCTCAACCATACGACCATCTGATTTTTAGCTATCACGGCTTACCCGAATCTCATATCACCAGCTTAGACAAGTCTGGCAGCCATTGTTTGAAAACAGATAATTGTTGCCAAATTGCCAACCCTGCCCACGCCACGTGTTATCGCCATCAAGTTATGATGACAACACAGCACTTTGTTGAAAAGGCCAATTTGTCGGCAGATAAATATTCAGTTGCGTTTCAATCCCGTCTAGGCCGAGCAAAATGGCTCGATCCCAACACCGAAGATCGCATACGCGAATTGGCAGCATCAGGGGCTAAAAACATTTTAGTGATTTGCCCTGCGTTCGTTACAGACTGTTTAGAAACGCTCGAGGAAATCGCAATTCGCGGTCAGGAAGTGTTTGAACAAGCAGGAGGCGATAAATTGACATTAATCCCGTGTATGAATCAACACCCTAAATGGGTCGAAACACTGGCTAGTTGGTGCAAACAATAAATTAGACACGGCCAATCAAAGGCTGTCGGACGATTTGATTGGTATACTCTCCACCAGGGCCATAGGAAGTGACTTCCATTTCGCCGCCGCGTAAGATGCTCATCGACCGATGTAGATACTGTCGATTGACATTCACAATGCCACCATTAATCTGATTATTGTCCTGGCATTCAAGGGCGATACGCTTCAAGGCATCCATCAGCTGGTTCAACTGAGACGCCTGAGTCCC
>JBLIIN010000096.1:0-5899 GCA_047635075.1 Methylophagaceae bacterium
GTCTAGATTAGAGAAACAACTCCCTGTATGCAAACCATTTTGGCTTACAATGAGACACTTCTGAATTACAATACAAAAGACAGACGACATGGCTCTAGCAATATTTGACTTAGACAACACCCTATTAGGAGGTGACAGTGACTACCTTTGGGGTGAATATTTAGTTGAAAATAAATACGTTGATAGTCAGGGTTTTCAACAAGCAAACCAAGATTTTTATGACCAGTATGTCGCAGGCACAATGAATATTTTTGAGTTTTTAGCCTTCCAATTAAAGCCTTTAGCGGATAATGACCTCCTCACTCTAGAACAATGGCGAACAGATTATCTAAGCCAGAAAATTGACCCCATTATTTTGCCTGCAGCCAAAGAATTGATCGAAAAACACGTTCAACAAAACGACACGCTGCTTATTATCACGGCTACCAACCGCTTTATTACCGCCCCTATAGCCACCAAACTTGCGATATCCAATCTCATCGCCACAGAACCTGAAATGCAAAATGGTCAATACACTGGGCGCGTTGCAGGCACACCGTCATTTCAACAAGGTAAAGTAACACGCTTGAAATCTTGGCTTGCTGACAATCAGCACTCACTCGAAGACAGTTATTTTTACAGTGACTCACACAATGATATGCCCCTGCTTGAATTGGTCACGCACCCCGTTGCCGTTGACCCCGATCCCCAACTAACAACAGTTGCACTCCAAAGAGATTGGCCAATCCTCAGCCTGCGTTAGACAAGGATTAATAGAGCTCGCAGTCAATAATTGATATAATTGCTACTTTGTTACTCTTAAGATTAGGCTGTCAGTATGGAATGGGAAGTTGTTATCGGTCTAGAGATCCACGCTCAACTCGCCACCAAAAGTAAAATTTTCTCAAGCGCCTCGACCGCTTATGGCGCTGCGCCCAATACACAGGCTTGCGCTGTAGACCTAGGCTTACCTGGTGTGCTGCCTGTCCTGAATGAGGAAGCGGTCAGAATGGCGATTAAATTCGGTCTTGCTGTGGGTGCGCAATTGACCGAACGATCTATCTTTTCCCGTAAAAACTACTTCTATCCTGATTCACCAAAAGGCTATCAAATCAGTCAATTTGAATTGCCCATCGTCGGCACTGGTCAACTGTCTATTGAACTAGAAGACGGCAGCGAAAAAATAATTGGTATTACCCGCGCCCATCTTGAAGAAGATGCGGGCAAGTCAATGCATGAAGACTTTCACGGCCAAACCGGCATCGACTTAAACCGTTGTGGTACACCGCTCTTAGAAATCGTCTCAGAACCTGATATGCGCAGCGCCAAAGAAGCCGTTGCTTATATGAAAAAAATTCATTCATTGGTGCGTTATATCGAAATTTGCGATGGCAATATGCAAGAAGGCTCCTTTCGTTGTGATGCCAATGTGTCAGTTCGCCCCATGGGCCAAGAAGCCTTGGGCACGCGTTCAGAACTTAAAAACATTAACTCATTCCGTAACGTAGAACGTGCGATTAACATCGAAGTCGAACGCCAAATCGAAGTCATCGAAGATGGTGGCAAAGTCGTCCAAGAAACACGTTTATACGACGCCGATAAAAACGAAACACGCTCAATGCGCAGCAAAGAAGAAGCCAATGACTACCGCTACTTCCCAGATCCGGATTTACTGCCTTTAGTGCTCGAAAAAAGCATGATCGACGAAGTTCGTACTACTTTACCCGAATTACCTAAAGCCAAACGCGATCGTTTCATTGCCGACATGAGCCTCTCATCTTATGATGCCGCCGTTCTCACCAGCACCCGCGAACTCGCGAACTATTACGAACACGTGCTCACAATAGGCGATAAACAAGATCCCAAATTGGCGGCTAACTGGATCATCACCACTTTATTAGGTGCACTCAACAAAGCCAATTTAGACATTGACCAATCGCCCATCAGCGCCGAACAGCTTGGCGGCCTCTTGATGCGTATTAGCGACAACACCATCTCCGGTAAAATCGCCAAACAAATCTTCGAAGCTTTATGGTCCGGTGAAGGCAAAGACACCGATAGCATTATCGAAGCCAAAGGCCTCAAACAAGTCACCGACAGTGGGGCTATCGAAGCCATCGTGGACGAAGTGATCGCTAACAACGCAGGTCAAGTAGAACAATACCGCAGCGGTAAAGAACAACTGCTCGGCTTCTTCGTCGGCCAAGTGATGAAAGCCTCAAAAGGTAAAGCTAACCCAGCTCAGGTTAATGAGGTTTTGAAAGTTAAATTATTAGGTTAGAATTAAAGTTCCTCAGGCCATTTATTGAGGACGAACAATGCTAGAAAAGTTAACGGCATACTTAAAAAGTTTAAAAGCTAGAATTTTTAATCAAGCTGGTCTAACTGCGGGGCTTCTAGCCGTCATATCCTCAATAGTTTTTGTGTGTTTATACCGAAAAGTTTGGTTATAAGCTCTCATCTAATCGTTTAATATGGGCACAATTCGGCGACACCTTTGGTGGGTTACTAGGAGGGATTTTTACACTTCTCACTCTCTTCGTTTTAATAGCTACTCTAGACATACAAAAAAGAGAATTAGCTGCAACTAGAAGTATCATTTCTCAACAAAAATTTGAATCAACGTTTTTTGAATTATTAAAATCATTTAACGACCAAATACATACCCTCAGCTTACCTAGGCATACCTACCGCGGTAAAGATCTAATCTCTGAGCATGCTCAAGGTATTAAAATTTCTATCTACCGAGCCGAAAATTTAAACGGCAATACTCTTACCTTCATCAAACATCTCCACGAAAAGCACCCGCTCTTTCACCAACAAGAAATGAACGAGCTTCTCCTTAATTTCAGATTTAATTATATCTAGTCACCTTGAAAATTTAAATAAATATGTAGATATATCGACCGCTTATGTCAGTCAGGATGGTCTCTCTCTATTAATCTGTCACGCACTTTGCTCCACTCAAAACTCCTTGAATTCATCTTCAGCAATCATAAAACTCGACATGATTGATCAGATTAAAGATAGCAAAATAAAACAAACATTGAACCTTGCTTATACTCAAAGTTTAAGCCAAATAAGTGAATAAAAAAGAGTACAAGGGAGTAGAGCTCTTTTATTTCTTTTTACATAGAAGACACTAGGTTAACTATGAGTAGAGCCCAATCTACCCTTATGCGAAGCCGAGCATCGCAGAGGAGTTTGGATCAACAGGGCGGGCTGTCTGAGCGTAGCGAGTTTCCGCCATGTCCAAACTCATCGAGAAGCGCAGGGAACCCGTAGGGCAAGCATGGGATGCCTTTTCTTTGGGTTCGTTTTCTTTGGGCAAACAAAGAAAATGAACGTCCCCACGGCAGTGGTATCAAAGTAAAGCAACGTTCATAATGCTTGTATAAAATCAGGCCTTAATATCCGCAATTTCCCGCGCCGCCGCCAACAACGCCAACCGAGCAATCACCCCATACGCATAAAACCGATTCGGCTCCGCATCCGGCTCACCCTTTTTATCCGGCGTGTTACAAGGCTGAGCAAATGCCAAAGGCTCAAAATGCATACCCGGCGCATTCAAGTTTTCATTTTCACCCCGCCCCGTATGTACCCGATAAAAACCACCCACCACAAAATGGTCAATCATATAGATAACCGGCTCTGCCACAGCATCGTCTTCCCCAATGGTTTCGAAGGTATAAACACCTTCTTGAATTAATACATTCTCGACTTCTAATCCTTCCTTACTAGATGCCATTTTATTACGCTGCTTACGGTTAAGGTTCTCGATTTCCTCAACACTTTTAACCATCATCACCCCCATGCCATAAGTACCAGAGTCTGATTTCACAACCACAAATGGCTCTTTCTCGATACCATATTGATCATATTTCGCTTGTATCATACCCAGCAAATCCGACACATTACTCGACAAACACTCTATTCCGAGCCGTTCTTTAAAATTAACTTCCCCACATTGCAAAGACAATGGCGACACCAGCCAAGGGTCAATGCCAAGTTGCTCTGCAAACGCTTCTGCCACGGCTTGGTAATGCCTAAAATGATCAGACTTTTTGCGATTTGACCATCCTGCTGATAGCGGTGGGCTGACTTGTTGTTCTAGGTTTTCTAGTATCGCAGGCCGTCCACCCGACAAATCATTATTCAACAGCACTAAACAAGGGGAGTAATCACCCAAACCTACCCGATTATTCACTCGTGCCAAAGGTTCCAATAAACAGGTTTTTCCTGATGGCAAATCAACTGACATAGGCTCTGTCAAATCATCACGAAGACTTCCAATTCGCGCTTCAATTCCGGCCTGCTCGAATATACCTCTCAATACTTCAAGGCTTTCCAAATAAAATAAATTACGCGTGTGGTTTTCAGCAACAATGAGAACCTTTTTTGCCTTTGGGCATAATCGCTCAATGGCTGACTGTACAGCTTGAATACATAACGGCATAAATGCTGGGTTTAAATTATTAAATCCAGCTGAAAACAGGTTGGTATCAACCGGCGCCAATTTAAAGCCCGCGTTACGTAAATCAACAGAAGCATAAAAAGGCGCAGGTGTCTCAAGCCACTGTTCTCTGAGCCACGACTCAACTTTTATCTGGTTTTCTAATAAATGCGCTTCTAAGTGCAGCAGTGGTCCCTGCAAAGCGGTAGTAAGGTTTGGCACGCCTAATGTCATATAAAATCAGCCCTAATATCAGTCACAAAGCCAGTTAAGAGGCAATAACATGTGAATCAACACACAGTTTTACTGGGTGCTCCCATGCATACTACATTCTCATACGGAACCAACCCTTAAGGCAAGAACAAGTTTTAAAGTTCCTGACTAGCTTGACGATAAAAAATAAGTTATCTTCGTCATTCGGCCTTCCCCGACTAAATTAAATCTAAAGGTATAATTTTAAGTTGTGAGTAATAATCAAACTGAGTTTTCTGATTTAAAGGTCATGATCATCGATGACAGCAAGACCATCCGCCGCTCGGCTGAAATGCTATTAAAAAAAGCGGGGTGTGAAGTTCTTATCGCTGAGAATGGTTTCGAGGCACTGCCCATCATTAGCAGCCAACGCCCTGACATCCTCTTTATAGATGTAATGATGCCTCGCCTTGATGGCTATCAAACATGCTCCCTCGTTAAAAGTAGTCCAAAATTTAGCGATATACCCATCGTAATGCTATCGAGTAAAGATGGTCTGTTTGATCGCGCTAAGGGTCGAGTGGTTGGTGCAGAAGAATATCTCACCAAACCTTTCACTAGAGAAGATCTTTTAGGTGCGATTAGGACACATTTGTTAGCCAAAAGATCCGACAACGAAGCTCTTTCATTGGATATCGAATAATCATGGCGCTTATTCTTATTGCAGATGACTCACCAACTGAAGTTTTTATCTTAAAGAAGATCTTAGAAAAACATAATCATCAAATTATTATTGCGGAAGATGGTAACCAAGCCATCGAATTAACGCATAGCAAAAAACCTAATTTAATTGTCATGGATATCATTATGCCCAATCTGAATGGGTTTCAGGCCACCCGGCAGTTATCCAAAGACCCTCTGACTAGCGGGATCCCAATTGTTATCGTCTCATCTAAAAACCAAGAATCTGATAAGCTCTGGGGTTTAAGACAAGGTGCAAAAGGTTACCTTGCGAAACCTATTACAGAAGCCCTACTCATAGCTAAAATAAACAAATTATTACGGTTAGCGGCATGAGTCAAATCAACACGCCTTTAGATGTTATACAACTACTCAGAGGTATTGAGCAGCGTAGTCAACAAGGCGGCCACCGATTATCTCAATTAGGGGAGCGACAAGATACTTGGACTGCCATTGATTTTAAATTAGCCCAGTTAAACTATTTAATCCCATTAACTGAAACGCGTGAAATATTTACTGTCCCCCACCAGATTA
>JBLIIN010000097.1:0-5895 GCA_047635075.1 Methylophagaceae bacterium
TGTTTTTTTTGACTGCTAAGGCTAAGAGGAGCTCAAAATGGTCATTCAACGGTAGTTGAGATGATTAAGTAACGCGTTCGAAGTTCAGACAAATAAACCGGCGCTATAACCAGAAGACCAGGCCCATTGAAAGTTAAAGCCACCCAAATGTCCCGTAACGTCCATGACTTCACCTATGAAGTAAAGACCAGGATGTTGTTTAGCTTCCATGGTTTTAGAACTGATTGCATCTGTGTCGATGCCACCTAATGTTACTTCTGCGGTGCGGTAACCTTCTGTTGCCGAGGGTTTTAAAGTCCATTGATTTAACTTGTCGCCAATAGCGATAAGTTGTTTATCCGTAAATTCTGTCAAAGTGGATTGGGACTTATCTGGCCACCAGCGCGCTTGTAACTCATTGATGAGGGGTTTAGCGAGTTGGTGGCTTAGGATAGTCTTGAGTTGGTTTTTCGGGTACTGCTGTTTTGAGTCAAGTAACCAATCTGAGGCATCTCTATTAGGGAGTAAATCAATGGAGAGCGTGTCACCTGGTTGCCAATAATTTGAAATCTGGAGGATAGCGGGGCCACTGAGTCCACGGTGGGTGAACAGCATACTTTCCGTAAAACTGTGTTTATGACAGGCCGCGGTCACTTCTACCGCTAAGCCGGATAATCTCTCACAGACAGGTTTCATGTCATCACTAAACATAAAAGGGACTAAGCCTGCTTGTCGAGGGGTTACTTTTAAACCAAACTGTTGTGCAATGTCATAGCCTTGTCCACTGCCACCCAGCGACGGCACTGAGAGAGCACCTGTTGCAATAACCAGTGACTGGCAGCTGAGTGTTTGGCTCGTTTTGTCATGGGAGAACTGGACTTGGTAGCGTAAGGGAGTCTGCTGTGGCTGCTGTTTATTAGCCTGGTCATTAAGAGCAAGAGCATTGACGTTTTCGACATCACAATGAGTTTTAATCTCGACATTGACTTGATTACATTCTTCAAGAAGCATGTTGAGTATGTCTTTTGCTGAGCGTAAACAAAATAACTGGTTATGCTGTCGTTGCTCGACACCAATATTGTGACGATCGACCATCTCAATAAAATCCCATTGCGTATAGCGCTTTAGAGCTGCTTTACTAAAGTGTGGGTTTTGGGAAATGAAATTACTGGCTTCAACAAATTGATTGGTAAAATTACATCGGCCGCCGCCAGACATGAGTATTTTTTTACCGACCTTATTAGAACGCTCTAGAACCAAGACGCGACGACCTTGTTTCGCTGATGTGATGGCACACAATAATCCTGAGGCGCCAGCGCCTAGAATGATGACATCGTATTGTTTAGGAGAGGAAGACAAGGTGATGGTAGCTTTTTATAGAATAATTCACATTTATTAGTAAAGGTAAGTCACTAATTTAAGGGTTATTAAAAGGCTTATTTATTTTGGCGCTGATGGTAGGAGTCTATTCTACCAACAATTGGCACCATTTTAGATCGCCATGCCTCAGCTAATTCTGGGATTGTGATCGCGCTTCGAAGTACTTGTTCTTGATCTGGAAACTTGCTATCAAAATAAGCTCTGAATAAGTTTTTGACGGTGATATTGGCAGGGTGTTTATAAATGACCTCAACAGGGCTGTTAGCTGTCATAGTGCCGCCTTGAATTATTCGAAAGTAAACACCGGTATTCGCATAGTCAATAAAGTTGTTCAACATCTTCATTTCTTTAAACTCAAAACTGATTTTATAACACGGAATCCGAGGTTGGCTGACTTCCAAAATACAGTCATTGATTTGTATGCGGTCACCGATAGAAATGTCGGACTCATCTAGTCCTGAGATGCTGAGGTTCTCGCCAAATTTACCATGGTCAATGTGCTCAAGACCGAGCTTTTTTTTCCAATAATCGTAGTGATCGGTAGAGAACGCATACACGGCTTTGTCATTGCCACCGTGATTCATTAAATCAGACTGCTGATCGCCAGCAAAATTATCTTTTGATAATTTAACCGGCCCGATAACCGGTTTCTTCAAAAAGGCGGTGGTGTATAACTTGAAGCCAAAGCGTCTGAGTTTAGGTTTGGAAACATTGATAGCTTGTAGATGCATAGTCTAGCCAACGGATTAAGTTGAAGTGGGTTGATATTGTATAGGATAGTAGATGCTTAACCCTAGTCGACGGAGTATTTTTTTATCCCTGTTCATCAATACAGTCGATTACGGCATGCTTGTTGCTGAATATGACTTAGCCAATTAATTTTGAAGGAGATGTATGGATATTACTGATGCCCGTTTAGATTCCTTTATCAATGCGAACAAGCTGTCTGCTGACTATTTAAAAGAAGCAAAAAAGTGGTTTGATAAAATGATGCAGTCATTGGATCTGCACCAAAAAAGTGCGGGTAATGCCTTGGTTGTTGGTATTAATGGTGCTCAAGGTAGTGGGAAAAGTACTTTGTCTGAGCTGATGGTATTGCTGTTTGAGCAATATGGTTTATCTGCAATCACTGTCTCAATGGATGACTTTTACTATACCCGTGCTGAGCGTCGACAATTGGCAAAGCGAGTCCATCCTTTGTTGCAAACTCGCGGCGTTCCTGGTACCCACGATATTAAACTTGCTATTGATGTGATCACAAAACTCAAGTCTCAACAAAGTGATGTTGCTATCCCGCGTTTTGATAAAGCACAAGACGATCGTCAAGCAGAAAAACATTGGCCGATTATTTCTAAGGTAGACATTGTCATACTAGAAGGCTGGTGTTTGGGAGCAAAACCACAACCAGAGGCGGCTTTGGTAATGCCAATCAATCGTTTAGAAGAGGGTAGTGATTCTCAGGGAAAATGGCGTCGATATGTCAATAAACAGTTAGCCTCGCATTACCCGAAGTTGTTTAACTTGATTGACCAGACAGTGATGCTAAAAGCGCCTGATTTCGAGTGTATCTTTAATTGGCGACTTGAACAGGAAAAGAAACTTGAACACCAGTATGCGGGACAAAGCGAAAATCATCTGATTATGAGTCATGATCAGGTTTTCAACTTCATTCAACATTATCAACGTATTACTGAACAATTATTAATTAGCTTGCCGAGTCAGGTTGATCACTTATTTTTGCTTGATAAGACACGTAAAATTACAGCTTATCAATCGGGTGGTAAGGAGGTTAAACACTTAGAGCAATGGTTAGTTTTTAGTGATTTGGATGGCAGTTTGTTAGACCATTATGACTATAGTTTTGAAGTCGCTCTGCCAATGATAGAGAGGCTGGAAAAAATGGACATACCGTTGATACTTAATAGTAGTAAAACTTTAGCTGAACTGTTGTTGATTAGACCTGAAATGCAAAACTCGCATCCTTTTATTATTGAAAATGGCGCTGCAGTTTATATTCCTGTCGACTATTTTGATGAAGCGCCCCAAGGGAGTGAATTACGAGGAGAGTTTTGGGTTAAATCCTTTGTCGAGCAGCGACTTCATTGGCAACAACTTATCCGAGAAATCAGTGACCAGTATGCCGGTTGTTTTAAGCTGTTTTCAGAACTTAGTACTAAAGAAATTGCTTTATTAACCGGTCTTAATATTGATGATGCTAAAGCCTCGTCTGAACGTCAATTTGGCGAGCCGGTGGTTTGGCGTGGCGATGATAAAAAGCGCATAGCATTCATAACAGATATGGAGCAATTAGGAGCTCATGTTTTAATTGGTGGTCGTTTTCTACATGTGTCTGGTGAATGCGATAAGGGACAAGCAATGGCTTGGTTAGCTTGTCAGTATCAATTAGACAAGGCTTGTCGATATAAATCAACTAAGACTATTGCTATTGGTGATAGTGGCAACGATGTTGCTATGTTGGAGCGGGCTGATCAAGCACTGATTATTCGCTCCCCGGTACATGATCCCCCGAGGTTAAAGAGAACGACAGGGATGAATATTATGGACAAAGAAGGACCCCAGGGATGGTATCAAGGCGTTAAACATTTATTGACATTCATTCGCAAAGAAGGGAAGTGAACATGGCTGATTTTCATCAGAACGGAATTATTACAACCTTACATAACTTAACGGATCGACATTTAGCTGATCTTGAAACCGATTTGGTACGTTTTAGTGCTCAACGGCCATTGGGCCTATTACTCCCATCTTTATTTTCAGAGTTAGAAGGAGAAGCTTTGCCCGCTATTGTGCAACAGCTTAAATCAGTCCCTTACTTATCTGAAATTGTGATCGGTTTAGATCGTGCAGATCAAAGTCAATATGAGCATGCACTACGTTTTTTCGATGAACTGCCACAGCATCATCGTGTGCTTTGGCACGATGGGCCTAGGCTTCGTGCACTTGATGCTGAACTACAACAACTGGGTCTCGCACCAAAAGAGGCAGGCAAGGGTCGCAATGTCTGGTACTGCATGGGTTATATTTTATCATCAGGCAGAGCTGAATCGATAGCGTTGCATGATTGCGATATTGTGACATATAACAGTGAGTTACTGGCTCGGCTGATATATCCGGTTGCTCACCCGATGTTTAATTATGAATTTTGCAAGGGCTTTTATGCCCGAGTTGCTGACGGTAAATTAAAAGGACGCGTTAGTCGTTTATTGATGACGCCGCTGTTACGTGCTTTAAAAACTGTTGTTGACCAAGATAATCGAGCTTATTTGGATTATATGGATAGTTATCGTTATCCTTTAGCGGGTGAGTTTTCGTTTCGACGAGATGTGTTAAGTGATATTCGTATTCCGAGTGATTGGGGCTTAGAGATTGGCGTGTTATCTGAGATGCATCGTAATTATGCTAACAATCGTTTATGTCAAGTCGATATAGCTAAAATATATGATCACAAACATCAAGCGTTATCGCTCGAAGATCAGACGGCAGGTTTATCTAAAATGTCAGTCGATATTGCAAAAGCATTATTTAGAAAAATGGCGACCAAAGGTCAAGTCTTTACACCTGAAATGTTTAGAACTATCAAAGCCACGTATTATCGTATTGCCTTGGACTTTGTAGAAACCTATAGCAACGATGCGATCATGAATGGCTTAAAAGTGGATATTCATCAAGAAGAGGCGGCGGTAGAAATGTTTGCTAAAAACATTATGGATGCCGGTAATGTCTTTTTGAATCATCCAATGGATACGCCTTTTATACCGAGTTGGAACCGAGTGCAAAATGCGATGCCCGACGTACTGGCACGACTGCATGCGGCCGTTGAAGCTGATTATGCTCAATTTAGTCAACATGCTTAGGATGTCACAATAATGGCTTCTGTTGATTTAGAGCAATTAGAACAAAAGATAGAGCACCATTTAAATGTGATTTATGGAGGGTTGCTATCACCTAATATTTGTACGTCTTTGAGTGAAGACTTGATGGCTATCATGCGTTTTGATGATGAATGTCAAGTCATCATGCCAAGTCATCATTTTTGGGACCAACAAGATTTGGTTTTAATTACTTATGGCGACACGGTGGTCAGTCCTGGGCAAAAGCCTTTACTCACTTTAAAGGACTTCCTTGATCAATATGTGAAGGAGATTGCGAACAGTGTTCACATATTGCCTTTCTTCCCATTTTGTAGCGATGATGGCTTTGCTGTAATTGATTTTTATCAGGTGAATGAGAAGTTAGGAGAATGGGTAGATATTGAAGCCATTTCTAAAGACTATCGTCTGATGGCTGATCTCGTTATTAACCATGGTTCAAGTAGTAGTGACTGGTTTGCTAATTTTCAAAAAGGTGAAGGGCAGGGCCATGATTATTTTTTTACTGCTAATAAGAATGCGGCTATTTCGAAAGTCGTCAGGCCGCGTACCAATGACTTATTAAGAGCAACAGAGACAGTGAATGGCACTGAATATGTTTGGTGCACATTTAGCCATGAACAGGTTGATTTTGATTTC
This sequence comes from Methylophagaceae bacterium, assembly GCA_047635075.1. Lineage (GTDB taxonomy): Bacteria > Pseudomonadota > Gammaproteobacteria > Nitrosococcales > Methylophagaceae. The sequence continues at coordinate 5,889 of JBLIIN010000097.1, forward strand.
ACCAACA
>JBLIIN010000098.1:0-5877 GCA_047635075.1 Methylophagaceae bacterium
TCTATTTTTTTGGAGGTGGGTTCTTCAGTTTTTTCGTTTGCATCAGACATGGCTTACCTCCATTACTTAAGGACACACTAATACGAGCTGACACATCATGACCTGTGCCCGGTTCCACATCACTTCAAAGTGATGTGTTAGGTTGTCTAAAGTTAACCAAATTATGATTAGTCCCATAATTTGAGCGATGGCAAAACCGATACTAAAAATATTTAATTGCGGGGCAGCTTTTGTCATCACACCAAAAGCTAAGTTAACAATAAGCAATGATACAATAGGCGCCAGAGATATCGTAACGGCTGAAATAAACATCCATCCTGCCCAGTGGGCAATATCTCTAAATTGTTCTGGTGCAAACCATGCTTCGCCAATAGGAAACGCTTCGAAGCTCATCACAATCATACGGATCATGGATAGATGTCCATCTAAAGACCAAAATAAAAGTGTCGCTAAGATAAGATAAAACTGCCCTACTGCGGGTACACTAATGCCATTGACTGGATCGACTATTGAGGCGAAGCCCAAACCCGTTTGTAAGGCTACAATTTGCCCCGCTAACACAAATGTATTGAGCACCATATTGGATATAAAACCCAATGAAATACCAATGATCAACTGCTGTATCACTAACATGAAAGTGCCAACAGAAAAAAGTTCTGTTGTAGGAATAGGAACTGGCGGTATAACTGGCATAATAATAAGCGTTAAGAAAAGTGTTAGTAGCGCCCTTGTAGTAGGTGGCACAGTCTTAGCACTTAGACCTACCATAGAAGCAAATAACCCCGATATGCGCATAAATGGCAACAATAAGTCAGCCAAATATTGCATAATTGTAGACGTTGCCATATCCAAGGTTTTAGCCTTTAACCTTAATAATTAATACCACTAACCCAAGACCTCAGGAATTCGCTCTACCATATTAAAAGTGAAGTCCATAAGCTTTTGTACTAGCCAATGACCACCCCAACTGAGTGCTAACAAAGTGACAATTAGACGCGGCAGAAAACTCATAGTTTGTTCATTAATGGACGTTGCGGCTTGAAAAACAGCAACAATTAGCCCCACAAATAAGCTAGGCAAGATAATTGCTGAAACTAACAGAATAACCATCGCTAATGCTTCTTTGAGTATTTCAACAAAGACTTCTGGACTCATGGGCACACCTTATTATTAGATTTTTGACTATGTAACATGCGCTAACCCATCCCAAAACTATTGGCTAAGGTGCCAAAGATTAAATTCCAGCCATCCACCAATACAAATAACATCAGCTTAAAGGGCAATGACACGATCATAGGTGACAGCATCATCATACCCATAGCCATCAGTATTGATGCGACCACTAAATCTAAAATCAGAAAGGGAATAAACAACATAAAACCAATTTGAAATGCAGTCTTGAGTTCACTTGTCACAAAGGCTGGGATCAAAACGTTCATAGGCACGTCAACAGGATCTTGGAATTGCCCATCCATACCGCCAATTTGTACAAAGGTCTCTAAATCTTTAATCCGTGTTTGGGCTAGCATAAAAGCACGTAATGGCTCTTTACCTATTTCATAGGCTTGTATTGAGGTAATTTCTTCCTTTAAATAGGGTTGCAGGGCCGTTTCGTTTATCTTTTCAAACACAGGCGCCATGATAAACATTGATAAGAACAGACTCACACCGATTAAAATTTGGTTAGAGGGTGATTGCTGCAAACCAATAGCTTGGCGCAAAATAGACAAGACGATGATTATCCGCGTAAAGGATGTCATCATCATAACAAAAGCGGGTAGCAAGCTTAACGATGTCATGATGGCGACAACCTGCAAGGTCATCGTATAATCTTTGCTACCATCTGGGTTATCTGTCAGCGTAAGCGCTGGGATCCCAGGTTCTGCCAAAGCGTGTCCACTAACAATGCTCACTAACAACAGCAAACAAAGACTCAAACATGTTTTTTTCATGAGCGTTGTCCAACCGTGTCGTTTTTCTTATTACTTTGAGCCATATCTGGGTTTATCTTTCCAGCCATAAAAAGTGCTAGTTTATCTTTGAATTTTTCATTGCCTGGTGTTGCGGTCAAATTATCTATAGGGCTAGACAACGTCGCTAAGTGGTTAATATTATGAGCGGTTATGCCTAACAAATGTTGCTCACCAGCCACTTCGATAACCAACACTCTTTCTTTGGCTCCGGCCATCATAGAGGCGACAACTTTTATGTTTGACGTACCAGATTGAGTGACGTTAAACCGTCGCATAAGGAATGCGAGCATAAAAACAACGCCAATAACCAATAACAAAGAAAGGAAAATTGACACTATTGATGTGGGATTTGAGATGCTTTGAGGTGCCGAATTGGCCTCAAAGGAGATACATAAACATGAGCCAAGAGCTGTCCAAGCCCATGTTTTATATGCTTTTTGTTTATCTAAGCTTTTTGATTCTTTCCAGTTGACTAATAACATCAGTTAATCGAATACCAAATTTGTCGTTGACTACTACTACTTCCCCATGAGCAATCAACGTGCCATTTACTAAAACATCTAATGGCTCTCCAGCAACTCGGTCAAGTTCCACTACAGAACCTTGATTTAACTGAAGTAAATTTCGTATACTAATATTGCTACGACCCACCTCCATAGCGATAGTCACAGGTATATCTAAAATGGTGTCGAGTTTACGTTTTTCTTTGGGTGTTATTTCTCGATCTTCATCAAATTCTTCAAGTTCGGCGACTTCTGCATCCATACCGAACTTGTCGCCACCTTCAGTTTGACCTTCTTCGTCAGCTTGCTCGGCCATAGCCTCAGCCCAATCGTCTAAACCATCTTCTTCACTCATCATATACTCCTGACTCTGGACAAAGGCCTTTACCAATCATCTTCGAGGGTTTGCAATTCGGCGTCGCTATCAATTCTTCGACCACCTTTGGTTAACAGTTGCAGCTCAGACTTCACAGAAGTTGGGCGCGGAATTTTTTCAATTATTTTAAGTGCCACATTATCTCGAGAACGCCCTAATTTGGCTCTAAAGGTTGGTAAATCTTCAATTAATACCGTAACGTGGTCAGGCATGTCGATAGGGATTATATACCCTGGTTCTAGTTTCATGATATCTGCTAGGGTTAGTTCCAAATCCATCATATGCGTGGATAAAGCCACTCTCACATCCATCATTTCATCTCGTAGAGCTTTGCTCCAGCGCAAGTCGGTGTCTTCTTTATCACTTTGAACGCCGGCGTCTAAAAGCTCACGTATTGGCTCCAGCATTGAATAAGGTAGAGATACATGGAAGTCGCCTCCACCGCCGTCTAGTTCTATGTGAAAAGAACTGATCACCACCACTTCTGTAGGGCTGACGATATTGGCCATTGCTGGGTTAACTTCAGAGTCTAGATATTCAAATGACACATCCATAACGGGTGCCCATGCCTCTTTGTAATCTTCAAAGATAAGCTTTAGTAACATCTGAATAATTCGTCGTTCAGTTGGAGTAAATTCTCGCCCTTCAATTTTTGCATGGTAACGACCATCGCCACCAAAAAAGTTGTCTACTAAGATAAACACCAGTCTGGCTTCCATGGTGATAAGCCCAGTGCCTTTGAGCGGACGAAAACGCACCATATTCAAACTTGTAGGTACAAACAAGGTGTGAATATATTCACCAAATTTAATCATTTGGATACCATTAATAGATACTTCTGCTGAACGGCGCATCATATTAAATAGACTGACTCGCATATGCCGAGCAAAACGTTCGTTAACGATTTCAAGTGTTGGCATACGCCCACGAACGATCCTGTCTTGAGAAGAAAAGTCGTATTCCATTGCTGAGCCATCAGACTCACCACTGTCAACTTCTTCTTCCTCAACGTCATCTACACCATGTAATAGTGCATCAATCTCGTCTTGGGATAATAAATCGCTCAATCTAACTCTCTCATTAACAAATCAGTTATTACTGCATTACAAAACCAGTGAAAAGCACTTCTTCCACTGTTTGATCGCCGCTGACATCTAGCATGGTTTTTTGCACTTCTTTCAATGCGCTATCACGAATGGCAATTTTACCAGCTTCTGTGACTAAATCATCGGCATTGGCAGTACTAAAAATTTTTAATAACGTGCCTTCAATCAAAGGAATGTGCATTTTTGCTTGTTCTTCGTTATCGGAACCACGCATCATTAGCTGTACTTTAATTTCAACTAGGCGGTCTCTGGTTGATCCAGGCACATTAAATACAAAGGGTCTGGGCATGGCTACATACAAAGCAGTGCCTGTCTTAACAAGGGTTGAGGCAACCCCCTCTTCTCCTTGAAATGTTGGTTCACCTTCAACCACTGGCAAAGGGTCGTCCTCTCCCATTAAAAAGTAATAAGTAGCACCAGCAGCAGCACCACCAATAAGCACAACAAAAGCAATGGTAATAATAATCAGTTTGGCTTTTTTGCCGCCCTCTTCCATTTTTAATTCTTCTTCAGCCATGTTTTTCTCTCAAATGGTCAAACGTTAGTGTGAATAAACATATTATCAGCCTCAAAGTTAAATTGGCAAAGCGCTTTACACTATTTATTTGCAAAATTTATCAGTAAATCACACAAAATAGTCAATTCCACCAAGGGCGCCATTAACAATATTATGCTGAGCTAAAACTTGCTCAGATACATCAATATCTTCAGACTCATCATTACCACGCTCGCCCTGCTTGACATCTTCCCCCTGTTCTTGCTGACCGTCACTTTCTTGGCGCACAGACGATTGGCCTAGTTCAATGCCTTTTTCAGCCAACATTTCTCTTAATCTTGGAGTCGCGGTGTCAACTGCATCTCGTGCTTGTTGTGATTGAACCACAAAATTCACAGTTGCAGATTCACCAGACATGGCCACTTTGACATGCACTGAACCCAATTCGGCTGGATCAAGTCGAATTTCGGCTATCAGGTTTTTAGTGTTCACCATCCAGCGTACTTTTTCGGCTAACTGCAGATGACCTTCAGGTTTAGCTATATTAATTGCTTTCTCAAACTTAGACTCAAACTGATTTAATTGAACTTGTTTGCTTTGTTCGCCCTGAATTTGAGCGACATCTCTCATAGTAGCGCTATAGACTTGATCATGATGCTGTTCAATCGCACGGTTTATTTTTTGGCCTAAATCTAACACTTGACTAACGTTGTTGACCATCTGTTCTAAGTTTATCGGCGCTTTAGCAACAATTGCGGTATCAGTAGTTTTTGCTAACGCATCTGCTACCAACGCTTTCAAATCAATACCCGGCTCTCTGCCCTGGGATAACTGATTCTTAAATTCTTCTAAACCCGACTTTAATGCCGAAATAAAATCCTTTGAAGATAATTCAACTGTACTAATTATTTCAGCAGCCTTTGGAACAACAACTTGTTGAACAATTTGTTCAGGGTTTATAGGCTCACCAGCTTTTTTATTATCAAATACCCGCTGAGCAATATTCTCTAATACTTTATCCAACTTATTATCAGGTAAGATTAATATGTTATTTATGTCGTTATTACTGGCTAATTTTTCGGTTTTAACCGAGTTAACTAGATTGCTAGGTAAAACGTGCGCCAATTGAACATCTTGCTCAAGTAACTCGCCCTGCTCGTCAACGGACTCTGATTTTATGAGTAGTGCCTGTGCTTGTTGGGCTTGCATTAGTTTGTCTGGTGAATCAGGCAAAATAGGTTGGGCTTGCATTAATTTGTCTGGTGAATCAGGCAAAACAGGTTGAGCTTGCATTAGTTTGTCTGGTGAATCAGGCAAAACAGGTTGAGCTTGCATTAGTTTGTCTGGTGAATCAGGCAAAACAGGTTGAGCTTGCATTAGTTTGTCTGGTGAATCAGGCAAAACAGGTTGAGCTTGCATTAGT
>JBLIIN010000099.1:0-5710 GCA_047635075.1 Methylophagaceae bacterium
GATCATCATATGCCGGTTATCTCTAGCTTAAAGAGCAGTAGAAAAGTTAAATGGTCAATTGATATCGACCCTATCGATTTGATGTGAATCATTTTTTCTTGAAATCATTGTGAGTCCCAAGCTTACTCGTTGCTTTGCTGATTCTGTTTAGAGCATTGATATAAGTTGCTTCACGTAGACTTAAATTATTTTGTTCTGCTTTCTCCCAAGCCTGAGAAAAAGCGGTCACCATTTTGTCTTTTAGTTTCTGATGAATATCTTCTAGATCCCATTGCTGACCGCTACGATTTTGAACCCATTCAAAGTAGCTTACAGTTACACCTCCAGCGTTGGCTAGGACATCGGGTATGATTTTTATGCCTTTTTTGAACAAGATTTCGTCTGCTTCAAATAAAATAGGCCCATTAGCTATTTCTACAATGGCTTTGGCTTTAATTTTTTTAGCATTTTTTTTGGTAATAACGCCTTCCAATGCAGCAGGAACTAAAATATCAACGTCAAGCTCGAGTAATTCCTGATTGGTAATGGGCGTGTGATTAATCAATTCACAAACAGAGCCATCACAATAGACGGCACGCATATGTCGAGATTTTTGTTTTTCTTGCCATAAACTATCAACGTGGAAACCTGCTTTTGAATAAATTCCGCCTTTAGAATCACTGACGGCCACTATTTTACAGCCAATTTTTTCTAGTAATTGTGCTATAGCGTAGCCACCATTACCAAAGCCTTGTATGGCAACAGTGAGATTGGTAGGTGACCAGCCCATTTCCCTGATAAGTTCTAGAGTGCAGAGGTAAGCACCTCGCCCTGTGGCATCATCTCTTCCTAAACTACCGCCTAACTCAACGGGTTTACCGGTAATAACGCCTGGGCTGTGCTCGCGCGTTATGGATTCATATTCATCTAACATCCATGCCATCACCAAGGCGTTGGTATTGACATCAGGGGCTGGAATATCTCGAGTTGGACTAATGAAATTAATCATAGATCGCATATAGGCTCTTGACAGTCTCTCTAGCTCCATAGCTGAGAGTATTTTTGGATCTACGGTGATACCACCTTTGCCGCCGCCAAAAGGCAGGTTGACTACAGCACATTTAATGGTCATCCATAGCGCAAGGGCTTCAACTTCATCTTTGTTAACGTTAGGATGAAAACGAACCCCTCCTTTTGTGGGGCCAAGGATGTCGTTATATCGACAGCGTAAACCAGTAAAGTATTGTTTTGTGCCATCATCCATACGAATTGGGAGGCTGACCAACATAGTTTCTTTGGGATGACAAAGTGCTTCAGTAACTTCATCGTTAATATTGGCGAGTTTGGCTAGATATTTAACACGTGACAATGCATCTTCAAACGTTGATTGTTGTGACATTAGAAATCCTCTGTGGTTAATTTTTTTTCTTTTAGGCTAACATAATTGTTTATCAGCTATTTATCGTTAATCAATGATGTGATCCAAAGGTTGGATCAGTTAAAATATGGAGATAACATTATCAATATTAAAGGCGTTGCCAGTTGAAAGATCAGCTTAAAAACATTATTGAGACAACGTTAGCGCAACTTATTACCAACAATAGTTTGCCAGCTTTGACGTTACCTGACGTACAAATTGAACGAACAAAAGATAAATCCCATGGTGACTTTTCTTGTAATGTTGCAATGCTTTTAGCGCGTTCTGCAAAGATGAATCCACGACAAATTGCCATGTTATTGGTTGAAGCACTACCTGAGATGAATTTTATTACCCAGGTTGACATTGCTGGCCCCGGGTTTATTAATTTCACGCTATCTGTCGATTCTATTCAACAAGTTGTTAAAACAATTCTGACAGAGGGTGATTTTTTTGGTCACAGTAAAGTAGGCGCTGGTCGCTCAGTACAAGTCGAGTTCGTATCAGCTAACCCAACTGGGCCTTTGCACGTAGGTCATGGCCGTGGGGCCGCTTACGGCTCTGCTGTAAGCAGCTTACTAGGTGTTGTCGGCTTCGATGTTCATCGTGAGTATTATGTGAATGATGCTGGGCGTCAAATGGATATTTTAGCAACCAGTGTGTGGCTACGTTATCTCGAAGCTTGTGGTCAAGAATTGGTTTTTCCCAGTAATGGTTACAAGGGCGATTATGTTTTGAACATCGCTCAGGGATTGAAGTCAAGCTATGGCGACGATTTCGTCGCATCAGCAGTTGATGTCTTTGACGGAATTACTGCAGATGAACCGGCAGGCGGCGATAAAGAACAGCATATTGATGGTTTAATAAAAAATTCACAACGCTTGTTAGGTGAGAAAGTTTATCGCCAAATTTTTGATGCAGGGTTAAAAGAGATTTTATCTGACATAAGCCAAGTTTTATCTGACTTTGGTACAGATTATGATAATTGGTTTTCAGAGCGAACGCTAATTGAAACCGGTGTCGTGGATGAAGCCATTGAGGCCTTGAAAAAAGCCGATATGCTTTACCAGAAAGCTGGAGCTTGGTGGTTTAAATCAACAGAGTTTGGCGATGAGAAAGACCGGGTTGTCGTGCGTGATAATGGACAAACAACCTATTTTGCCTCGGATATTGCCTATCACATGAACAAGTATCAACGTGGTTTTGATACTGTTGTTGATGTCTGGGGATCAGATCATCACGGTTATATTCCTCGCGTCAAAGCTTCCTTGGCCGCAATGGGTGAAGACGTTGGACGCTTAAAAGTGTTGCTAGTCCAATTCGCTGTGTTGTACCGGGGCAATAAAAAAGTAGCGATGTCGACACGTAGTGGTCAATTTGTCACTTTGCGTGAATTGCAAGAAGAAATTGGTAGAGATGCAGCACGTTTCTTTTATGTACTACGCGGTGCTGACCAGCATATGGATTTTGATTTGGAATTAGCAAAATCACAAAGTAATGATAATCCGGTTTATTATGTGCAATATGCTCACGCACGGATTTGTAGTGTGTTTAGACAACTAGCAGAACGGAATTTGGCTTGGAATAAAATAGAAGGCGAAAATGAGCTAGTCAGGTTAACGCAAGACCATGAGCAAGATTTATTTTCTATGTTAGCCCGTTATCCAGAAGTGATTAACTCATCAGCGATTAACTACACCCCCCATTTGTTGGCGCATTATTTGATGGATCTTGCTCGTGATTTTCACACTTATTACAATGCGCACCCGTTTATAGTGGACGACCTAGCTTTAAGCCAGGCTCGATTAACCTTGGTAACTGCTGTCAAACAAGTTATCGCTAATGGTTTATCTATTTTGGGTGTTTCCGCACCCGAGACAATGTAAATGGTGACTAAGCGTACAAACCGACGTAAACCAGAAAAACAAAGCTTACCGATTGCCCCGATGTTAATCAGTTTTGCTGTCGGTGCTTTTGTGATGTTTTTATTACAGATTAAAGACACAGTACCCATTGACACGGTTGTGAAGTCTAAGCCTAAAGTGAGCCAAAATAATGAGCGTAATACGATCGAGCCGACGTTTGATTTTTACGATATTTTACCAGAGATGGAAGTTAAAGTAGACAGGCCTAAGGTTGCAATTAAACAGCAATTAGCCCAAAAAGAAGTGGTAAAGACAGCTGCAATAGAAAAGTCAGGAAGTGTGAGTTACTTAATTCAAGTGGGGTCATTTAGAAATCCGACCGATGCTGATGGTTTCAAAGCCCGCGTGGCTCTGCTGGGTATCGAATCTAAAGTTCAGACGGTGACGATAGATAACACTGAAACATGGCACCGGGTGTTGATTGGCCCTATTGTTGGACGCGGCAAAGCGGATGGCATTCAAAAGCAGCTTAAGAAAAACAAAATTGATTCTTTTTTACTGCGTACTAGACGTAGTTAGGGCTTGAGTATTACGGTATGCTTAAATCTAAATTAGACAGTCCAAATTTATTTTCAACTTGGAGATTAAAGCAAAATGGCAGAGAGAGATAATGCCCGTGTATGGCATGAAGTGCCAAGCCCATTCTGTGGTATTGCTTCTGATGATCTCACAATCACGGTAACAGGCCAGACAGTGAGTGTCACCGAAAACGGTGATGCTCTGACCATTAAGGGATTCGAGACACCGATAACCGATGTGATGCCTAGAGTAGACGGCCAAGAAACGAGTTTGGCCAATGCGGTTTTGCGTATCGCTCAGCTGATGGGCGATAGTCAACAAACATTGATTTCAGGCTTAGGTACTGATTTGAACGGAGCACGATCTGCAATGGCGTTAGCAGATAAAGGCCGAGCGACGGTTGATCATATGAACTCATCTGCGGTGTTTAGAAACTTATTAGTCTTGCAAGATACCGGCTGGATGAATACGACGTTTGCTGAAGTGAGAAATCGGGTCGATTTATTACTGATTGTTGGGAGTGATATTGAGTCTGGTTACCCACGTTTTTTTGAGCGAATGGTTTGGCCGAAAGATACCTTATTTGGTCAAGATGTCGAATCCCGCGTTCTAGTTTATTTGGGTAAGGGGCCAAGTGGTGACGCTTCAACATCTCCAAAAGGGAAAAAAGCAGAAGTCATGCTTTGTGATGATGCTGACTTACCCGAAGTCATGTCGGTATTACGTGCTTTGATCAGTGGCAGAACCCTACAAGCGAAACATGTTGGCGGTATTGAAATAAGTGTTCTAGCTGATTTAGCACAACGACTAAAAGCAGCCCAATATTCAGTTGTGACCTGGTCGGCAGCCATGCTTGATTTTGAGCATGCAGAAGTGACTGTGCAGATGCTGTGCGAATTGGTGAAAGACTTGAATACTAAGACGAGATCAAGTGGTTTACCGTTAAGCGGTAAAGAGGGTGACACGACAGTGAATCACGTTGCAGCCTGGCAGTCCGGCTATCCAATGCGAACCAACTTTAATCGAGGGCATCCAGATTACGACCCATATTTATCGGATGGTTTAAGAATGTTGGCCGAAGATGAAGTCGATACTCTAATTTGGGTTTCTAGCTTCGACATTGATCGTACGCCACCGTTATCCTCAGCAAAAACAGTGGTACTAGGCCGTTCCGGAATGACTTTTGAACAAGAGCCAGAGGTCTTTATTCCTGTGGGTACACCGGGAATCGATCATGCTGGCCGCGCATTTAGAACCGATAGTGTGGTGTCGATGCCATTGAGACATTTACGTGAAAGTGGGTTGCCGAGCACGTTTGATGTGCTAAGTGCAGTTGAACACGCAATATAGGAACTGATAATTCAATGTTAATGAAGTTAACTGGAGGTCGTATTTACGATCCGGAAAATGGTGTGCACAACGAGGTTCGTGATATTTATGTCAAGGATGGTCGTATTGTTGCAGGGTCAGTTGATGACAAAATCGATCAAGAAATTGATGTTCGCGGTAAAGTCATTATGGCGGGTGCAATTGATATGCATACCCACATTGGTGGCGGTAAGATCAATATTGCTAGGACAATGTTGCCAGAAGATCATGCGGCGGATGTTATTGCAAGAACCGAGTTAATGCGGTCGGGCTGTGGGCATGCCGCGCCAAGCACACTAACCGCAGGTTATCGTTATGCTGAGATGGGCTACACTGCTGGGTTTGAGCCGGCAATTTTACCTGTTAATGCTCGACAAGCCCACATGGAAATGCACGATACGCCGATCATTGATAAAGGTGGCTATGTCATGTTGGGCAGTGATGATTATTTGCTTCGTATGATGGCAGCCAATGATGATCAAGAATCTATCAATAACTATGT
>JBLIIN010000100.1:0-5693 GCA_047635075.1 Methylophagaceae bacterium
AAATCGTAAGTTTGTAAAGCAGTCATCGCCGACAATTCAAGTTCTGGAGCGGCTTCAAGGCCATTTTTGGCACTTAATTGTCCTAAAATATGGTTAACTAAGAGTGGGATATCGTCAGTGCGCTCACGTAGTGTTGGCACTGATAACTCAATGACATTGAGTCGATAAAAAAGATCTTCACGAAATGCTCCTTGTTGAACCTTTTCTGCTAAATTCTTGTGTGTTGCAGACAAAATCCGAACATCAACAGCAATCTCTTCTTGGCTGCCCACTGGCCTGATTGCTTTTTCTTGAAGTGCTCTTAGTAACTTCACCTGCATCATTAATGGTAAATCAGCTACTTCATCCAAAAACAATGTCCCACCATCGGCTGCTTGAAATAAGCCCTTTTTATCATTCACCGCTCCCGTGAAGGCGCCTTTTTTATGACCAAAGAATTCACTTTCAACTAATTCAGCTGGAATTGCCCCGCAATTGATCGGTACAAAGGCATGATCTGCCCGAACGCCGAGTTCATGAATCAGTTTTGCTACCAATTCCTTACCCGTTCCCGACTCTCCGCTGATGTAAACCGGCGCTTGACTACGTGATAATTTAGCAATTTTGCCGCGTAATAACTGCATCGCCGTTGTATCACCCAATAGACGATGGCGGGAACGACGATCCATTTTTGTCGGCCGCAATGGCGACAATTTTAGCGCAGTCTCAACTAAATCACGTAAAACGCGAAGTTTGACTGGCTTCGAAATAAAATCAAAGGCACCTAGCTTTAACGCTTGTACGGCCAAATCCATATTACCGTGGGCACTGATCACTGCAATCGGTAAATCTGGCTTGTCGACTTGTAATGCTCGAACAAAGTCCAAGCCATTTCCATCTGGTAGACGCATGTCAGTTAAACAAAAATCAAAAGTTTGCTGTGAGAGGGCTTGTTGTGCTTGAGCAATGTTCTCAGCCGTCACACAATCCACTGACATACTTTCTAGTGTCATAGTCAATAATTCAAGAATATCTGGCTCATCATCTATCACTAAGGCTTGCGGGTTCATTTCAAATTCTCTTGTTTTCTTAACGGTATATGCAAGCTAAAGCAACTTTTTCCGACACGATCAAAAGCATAGTTCAATCTCACACTGTTGGCTTGACAGAGCTCTCGTGCTAAGTATAGCCCTAAACCTGTTCCCCCTTTTCGTTCTGACTGAAAAGGTTCAAATAATGCGGGCAAAATCATTTCTGAGACGCCGGGTCCATTATCAATGACATCAATTACTACTTCTTCTAGCTCAAGCGCTAAGATAACTTGCACACGTTGGTTATTATCTGACGGCTGTGAATAATGCCAAGCATTGTCTAGCAAATTCCATAATACTTGGCGAAGCTGTTCAGTATCGAGATAAACATTCGCTATTGGTGCTTTAATTGTTAAAGTAATATCTGATTCTGACTCTTGCTTATAGTTGATGTACTCATTTATTAACTGCGTCAACCATGTTGCCAACATAACCACTGCCGGTTCTACTTTTTTACGCTGACTCATTTGCAAAATCGTTTCAATAATATTATTAACACGCGCACTGTGACGCAGAATAATGTCTGTGAGTTTTCGTGTTTCAGGCTTGTCATTATTTGCTTCAGCCAATAATTCTCCTGCATGACTAATTGCGCCCAGCGGATTACGAACCTCATGGGCGATACTAGCGGTTAACTGACCAAGCGATGCTAATTTTAACTGTTGTGCTTGTTGCGATATCGCGGCTCTGTTTTCGATATAAAGTACCGCTTCACCGCTTTCTAGCAAGATCGCATTAATAGCTAACTCAGGTAAATCGGGCCTTGCTTGGAAGGGTATGAAGGGCCGACTGATATTTTGTTGCCATTGCAAAAGTTGTTCACCAAGGTTGGGGACCCAGTGTTTTAAGCTTTGAGTTTTATTTGTGCCATCAATTGCTAGCCATTGACGGGCAGCCAGATTACTTAACTGAATTTGGCCCTCGCTATTGACCACAATCACCCCAGTCTGCATCCGATTGATAATGTGGTCATTTAACATCGCCAGATTAACAATATCGGCGGCGCGTTCCTCAGCTAACTGTTGGCTGGCTGTTATTTTTCTAGATAAAATTTGGGTCAAAATAGCAATTGCGAAAAAAGTGGCACCTAAAATACCAGCGTCATTATATTCCGTCATACCAACAGACATCATTTCGGAATAGATGGCTTCTGATAAAATAGCTAACGTTGCGATGGCTGCAATAAAAATTGATAAGCGACCGGGCATCAAGACGCTACCAGCGACCACTACAACAACAAGCAAAGATCCCAAACTAGTCTTCAAGCCACCACTGGCATGAATCAATAAAGTAATAACAACAATATCGATGAGCAGCTGTAGCTTAGTTTGGGTTGGAAAAGGCACCCATTGTTTTACGGTCATGAATAATAAGCCAACCGCAATCAAAAAATAAAGCTGGCTAACAAAGCTGTACAAACTAGCGTTAGACTCCCCTAGAAAGTCTGGGGGTAATTTAAAATAAAAAACGGTCAGTAAAATGGCAGCTAAAAATAAGCGGTAAGCCGCATATACTCTTAATGAGCGCCAAGAGATAGCATCATTTATCGGATCAATCTGAACGTTAAGCCCTGACATTATTTTGCTTGTTTATCTGCCTCTAAATGGTTTGTTGTACAGTAAGACTTATTAGCTGATTGGATAGCTTCTTTCTCGAGAATATGAAGTCCACAATGATGACAGCTCACCATCTTTTCAGCCGTTGAGTTTGAATCCGATTGTAGTCTTTTCTGCTTACGTAGAAAACTGCCTATAATCAGGTATAGCAGTAGGGCAATCGCAATTAAAATCAAGATCCGCATAGTAAAACCTTACACATAAAAAAGGGTATCTACTAAGGATACCCTTTTCTGTTGAGAGTTGTTAAATACTAACCACGAGACGCACGTTTGCGTTCATGTTCTAGTAAGAATTTCTTTCGAACGCGTAATGATTTTGGTGTCACTTCCAGTAACTCATCTTCACCAATAAATTCAAGCGCCTGTTCCAAACTCATCCTAATAGGCGGCGTTAAAGCAATCGCTTCATCGGTACCTGATGCTCTGACATTAGTCAGCTGCTTACCTTTAAGTGGGTTAACGACCAAGTCATTATCACGAGAATGAATACCAATAACCATACCTTCGTACACTTCGTCCCCATGACCGATAAACATACGGCCACGATCTTGCAGATTGAATATCGCAAAGGCCACCGCTTTACCAACGCCATTAGCAATTAAGACACCATTAAGTCGATTGCCGAAATCACCTGGTTTCACTGCCGCATAATGATCAAACACGCTGTATATCAACCCTGTACCTTGGGTTGCAGTCAAAAATTCTGTCCTAAAGCCGATTAAGCCCCGTGATGGAATAGAGAAATCTAAACGAACTCGGCCTTTGCCATCTGGCACCATATTACTTAACTGAGCACCACGTTCACCCAACTTCTCCATGACCGTGCCTTGATGTTCTGATTCGACATCAGCGGTTACAGACTCATAAGGCTCTTCTTTTACCCCATCAACTTCACGAATGATCACTTCTGGACGAGATACGCCCATTTCGTAGCCTTCACGACGCATATTTTCGATTAAAACGGATAGATGTAGTTCACCACGGCCTGATACGCGAAATTTATCAGGATCTTCAGGCGTTTGTTCGACACGCAAAGCTACGTTATGAATTAATTCTCTCTCTAAACGCTCTTTGATTTGGCGAGTGGTAACAAACTTACCCTCTTTGCCTGCAAAAGGTGAATTGTTGACTTGGAAAGTCATTGTCACTGTTGGCTCGTCAACAGTCAGTGGCGGTAAGGCTTCTATTGCTGTTGGGTCACACAAGGTGTCAGAGATATTAAGTGGGTCTAAGCCGGTAAAAGCAATAATATCGCCAGCTTGCGCTGATTCAACTTCTTCTCGTTGTAATCCCATGAAACCCATGACTTTGAGGACGCGGCCATTACGTGTTTTTCCTTCAGTATCAACCACGGTAACAGGTGTATGCGCTTTAACAACACCACGCTCTATTCGACCAACGCCGATAACTCCAACATAGCTATTATAATCTAGAGACGTTACCTGCATCCGGAAAGGCCCATCTGCATTGACTTCCGGTGCAGCTACTTTATCTACTACCAGTTGAAATAATGGCGTCATGTCTCCATCACGCACATCATTTTCTAAGCCCGCAAAGCCATTTAGCCCTGACGCATAAATAACTTCGAAATCCAGTTGCTCATCGGTGGCATCCAAATTAGCAAATAGGTCAAAGGTTTGGTCCAATACCCAGCCTGGTCGAGCGCTAGGTTTATCGATCTTATTTATAACGACAATCGGTTTCAAACCCAAAGCCAATGCTTTTTGCGTCACAAAACGGGTTTGAGGCATCGGGCCCTCTGATGAATCAACTAATAATAGAACTGAATCAACCATTGATAATACGCGCTCAACCTCACCACCAAAATCAGCATGGCCCGGGGTGTCAACAATATTGATGTGATAGCCATTCCAGCGAATCGCAGTATTTTTTGATAAAATAGTAATACCACGTTCACGCTCTAAATCATTAGAGTCCATCACCCGTTCTTGCAACTCCTCATGTTCACTAAAAGTGCCAGACTGGCGCAACAACTGATCCACCAATGTTGTCTTGCCATGATCCACATGCGCGATGATAGCGATATTACGGAGTTTACTAATTTCTCTTGTTGTAGATGTCATTATGTCAGTTCTTTATTAAATTAAATGCTGTTCGGCTAGGAGAATGCCTAACGCTTAGTTTATTTTTTCAATGCTTCTGTTAAGTGTGGCTGGATTTCATCAAGTAAAGCTTGTTGGACACCCAGGCTTCCTGCGACGATATTACCGTACTCGATATAGCCATTGCCGCCCACAAAATCAGTGACAACACCGCCCGCTTCTTCCACTAGCAAGACTCCAGCGGCCAAGTCCCATTTTTTAAGTCCTATTTCCCAATAACCGTCAACACGACCAGCAGCTACATAGGCTAGATCTAATGCAGCAGATCCCCCACGCCTGAGGTCAGACACCTGTGGGAAGATAGTACTAACCATGTCCGAGAAGGCCGGAAAGTGATGATGATATTTAAAGGGGAAACCCGTTGCTATTAAGCTGTTTTCCAATATTTTTTGCTTGGTCACACGCAAACGTCGATCATTCAACTGTGCGCCCCCCCCTCGCGTTGCCGTGAATAGCTCGTCCCGCATTGGGTCATAAACTACGCCATGCTCAATACGACCTTTAACCATGATGCCAATCGAGACGCAGTAGTGAGGGAAACCATGCAAAAAATTAGCTGTCCCGTCTAAAGGATCGATTATCCATACTGTGTCACTATTACCCTGCTCCCCAGACTCTTCAGCTAAAATGGCATGGTCGGGGTAAGCTTTCTTGATAATGTTGATGATTTCTTGCTCGGCTAAGCGATCCACATCAGTAACAAAATCATTGCGGCCTTTGGTTGTGACTTCTAGATGTTCGACATGTTGTAGAGAACGAATAATAAGATTACCCGCACTACGCGCTGCACGAATAGCGATATTCAGCATTGGGTGCATAGACTAGTTTTTCCAGAGCAATTAAAACAGAGTATTTACTTAAAGTTGATGCGAGCATCTGTCT
>JBLIIN010000101.1:0-5665 GCA_047635075.1 Methylophagaceae bacterium
TATAACGTTAACATTAGAGACGGTTGTGTTGTATCAGCCGAGCTGGAGACAAATTGAATACCTGAATAAGTTTATTGTATCTTGGTCTGAAAACCCATCTTTAGACAGATTGCAACGGGTTAATTTTGAGAGGAGGGATAGATGTTAAAAAATATTGCGATTATAGGAAGTTCTGGGGCACTGGGTCATGCTTTTACCACTCACATTGCTCTATCGAATCCCGATGCTGAGATTCATGCCTTTACTAGTAAAGAACAACACGCCGAGATTAAAAATGTTACAACTCACACCCTTGATTATAGTAGCGAGAGTGCAATTGAATCTGCCGCACTATTAGTCTCAAAAGATGGCCCACTGGGTTTGGTGATTATTGCGACAGGTATTTTGCACGAAAATGACTTACTACCAGAAAAGTCATTGAAGAATTTATCAGCCGAAAAAATGCAGTACCTATTCGCTGTTAATACTGTACTGCCTTCGCTAATTGCTAAACATTTTTCCCCGCTTCTCGATAGAGATAATAAGTCCCTATTTGCAGTATTATCAGCGCGGGCTGGAAGTATTTCAGACAATCAGTTTGGCGGGTGGTACTCATATCGCGCATCAAAAGCTGCTCTGAATATGATCATTAAAAACCTATCGATTGAAGTTCGTCGCCGTAACAAAAAAGCCATTATCGTTGGCTTGCACCCAGGCACTGTGGATAGTCAATTGACTAAGCCTTATCAAAAAAATGTACCTGAAGGCCAATTATTTACCGCAGACTATTCGGCTTCGGCATTACTCAATGTTCTGTCTGACTTAACGACAAAGAACAGCGGTAATTTCTTTGCCTGGGATGGCGAAGAGATTGCACCGTAATGCAGATTGTCTGGTTCAAAAGAGATCTTCGACTACATGATCATGCCGCGCTTGCAATGGCGAGTAACAATGGCCCTTGCATCCCCCTATATATACTAGAGCCAGCGCTTTGGCATCAAGCTGATATGAGCCAAAGGCAGTATCAGTTTTTAAATGATTGTCTCAGTGAACTAGACATTGAATTACGTAATATCGGCCAGCAATTAGTGATAAGAGTAGGTGATGCCGTCACCATTTTGCAAGCAATAAGCGAGCAATACGCCATAACTGGGCTGTGGTCTCATCAAGAAACTTGGAATGGTTGGACCTATGCGAGGGACAAACGGGTAAAACGTTGGGCTAGCAGCCACGCTATTCCGTGGCACCAGCCAGTACAAAACGGGGTTATTAGGCGCTTAAGGACCCGAAATGGTTGGGCAGCAAAATGGTATAGTCAAATGGAGCGGCCATTAATAGCAGCCCCTGTCCAACTCAGTAAAATTATCTGTCACTCTGACACTTTACCGACGTCAGCTGTGCTTGGGTTAAAGACTGATGGCTATCGAGTTAAACAACAAGGTGGCCGACTAGAAGCGCTATCATTACTGGCTAGTTTTCTTGAAGAGCGTGGTGAAGGCTACACTAAAGAAATGTCTTCACCTGTGACTGCTTTTGATAGCTGTTCACGGCTTTCATCACATCTGGCTTTTGGCACATTATCAATGCGAGAAGTTGTGCATGCAGTAGAAGCGCGACATCAACACATTAAAAGTTATCCTTCAGCTAGTCGTGGTAAATGGCCCAGTTCAATTCGCTCTTTTTCAGGGAGACTAAGATGGCACTGCCATTTTATTCAAAAATTAGAGGATGAACCTCGTTTAGAGTTTGAAAACCTACATTCTGGCTACGATGGTTTACGAGAAGATGAGTTCAATACGTCTCATTTTGAGGCATGGAAGGCCGGTGAAACCGGATATCCAATGATTGATGCTTGTATGCGTGCTCTGATAGCAACGGGCTGGATAAATTTCAGGATGCGAGCAATGTTAGCCAGCTTTGCGAGTTTTCATCTCTGGCTCCACTGGCGCCAGCCAGCATTACACTTAGGACGTTTGTTTGTTGATTACGAACCGGGGATTCATTATTCACAAATGCAAATGCAATCAGGGACAACCGGTATTAACAGCATTCGTATCTATAACCCGATAAAACAAGGTGTTGATCATGATCCTGAGGGTCGGTTCATTCAATCCTGGATTCCTGAATTACAAAATATGCCCAAAGAATACATCCATCGACCTTGGGAATTACCTGAGAAAATGAATGGCTACCCACTGCCGATTATCGATGAAAAAAAAGCACGACAATTTGCTGCTGACAAGATATATAGCCTTCGGAAGAAATCAAAACATACACAAGAAACAGAAAAAATAATCATTAAACATGCAAGCCGAAAGCGAACGATAAACAGGAAAAAACCTGCAACTGTTAGTAAAAAAGATAACAACACAGACCAGCCAACTCAGGGAGTTTTGCCATTTTGAAAACGCTGCGGCTTATATTCGGTGATCAGTTGTCATACTCGATTTCTAGTTTAGAGGGCTACGATAAAGTCAATGACATAGTGTTGATGTGTGAAGTCATTGATGAAGCAAATTACGTTAAACACCATAAAAAAAAGATTGCTTTTTTGTTTTCAGCGATGCGGCATTTTGCCAATGAGCTGATTGAAATGGGCTTCTCAGTTTGTTATGTGAAGCTTGATGACATTCTCAACACCGGTTCATTCCTGGGAGAGGTAATGCGCCATCAAAAGCATGGCTTCTATCGTAATATCGTGGTGACTCAACCGAGTGAGTATCGTGTATTGGTTGACTGTCAGTCATGGCAAGAAAAATTAGGGTGTGACGTCGAAATTCGGCCTGATGACCGGTTTCTGTCATCACCAGAAGACTTTTCAAATTGGGCTTTAGGCCGAAAACAAATTCGAATGGAATACTTTTATCGGATTATGCGTCAAAACCATAATATTTTAATGGCGGGAAACGAGCCGGTAGGGGGGAAGTGGAATTATGACAGTGAGAACCGACAGAAACCTAATGTGGATTTAGCTATTCCAGCACCTTTTCGCTCGAGCATTGACAGTATCACTCAAGAAGTTATTACCCTCGTGTCTGAACGTTTCGCAGATCATTTTGGTGATGTTTTACCTTTTCAATTCGCAGTCACTCGTGATGAAGCCTTAAAGGCACTAAAACAATTCATTGAATATCGTCTTTTTTACTTTGGTGACTATCAAGATGCGATGATTGAGGGTGAACCTTGGATGTACCATTCTCACCTTAGCTTTTATTTGAACTGTGGTTTATTGTTACCAATGGAATGCATACGTGCAGCAGAGCAAGCTTATTACGATGGCAATGCTCCCTTAAATTCAGTTGAGGGTTTTATACGTCAAATTGTGGGATGGCGAGAATATATCAGGGGTATTTATTGGCTTAAGATGCCAGCGTATAAAGCTGAGAATTTTTTTGAGGCAAAAAGAAAGCTGCCCGACTTTTACTGGACAGCTGACACTAAGATGAATTGCTTGAGTCAGTGTGTGACGGAAACAAAAGAAAATGCTTATGCCCATCATATCCAACGGCTTATGGTGCTAGGCAACTTTGCACTGCTAACAAGTATTGATCCTGTCGACGTCAATGAATGGTTTTTGATTGTTTACGCGGATGCCTACGAATGGGTGGAATTACCCAATGTAACCGGTATGATCCTATTTGCTGATGGTGGCTACCTAGCGAGTAAGCCCTATGCTGCCGGAGGTAGTTATATTAATAAAATGTCCAATTTCTGTAAAAATTGTGACTATAGCGTTACTAAAAAAAATGGCGAAAATGCATGTCCATTTAACTATTTGTATTGGTCCTTCCTTGCTCAAAATCGAGATAAACTCAGCAATAACTATCGCCTAGCCATGATGTATAAAGTGCTTGACCGGATGTCAGATGATAAAAAGGAGGCAATAGAGCACGACAGTCAACTCTTTTTGGCCTCATTGACATGATTAAAAAATCCGACCTTCCTCAAAAGCATTGTCCTGTCTGTGATAGGCCCTTTACTTGGCGGAAAAAATGGCAAAAGGTGTGGGATGAGGTTAAGTATTGTTCTAAGCGCTGTCAGCAATCTAAACATAAAAAAACATCTTACATCACGGGAAAGCTGAGTAACAAAGGATGAAGTAAACCAAGTGCTTTTTTATTATTTATCGAGAACTTAACGTCAATAATGAAGTCTTTTATTTATCATAACCCAAAGATAAGGATGAAAGTTTTGAAACAGCTACTGACACTATTTTTTGCCGCTGCATTACCTGTTCACGCAGCTGAGACCTGTCCTGAGTTTTTAAATCAGGATATGGCCAAACTCCATTCGGATGAAACAGTCAATTTATGTGATGTTGCGGCAGGGAAACCGCTACTTATTATTAATACTGCAAGCTATTGTGGTTATACAAAGCAGTTTGAAGGTTTAGAAGCACTTCATCAAAAATACCGAGACAAGGGACTTTTTGTTGTTGGTTTTGCGAGTAATGACTTCAACCAAGAGGCTAACTCTGAGCAAGAAGCGGCAAAAGTTTGTCGACTTAATTATGGGGTGACTTTCACAATGGTTGCTCCGAGTTCTGTTAAAGGGCCCTCAGCGAATCCTATCTTCAAAGTACTCAACAAAGAATCTAAAGAACCCTCTTGGAATTTTAATAAGTATTTAGTCAATGCCGATGGTAAGGTCGTTAATTATTTTGCGAGTCATGTAACGCCAGATTCCGATCAGCTTAACACGGCTATTGAGGATATACTTTAAGCTAAATAGTATTTTCATCGTGGAGAAGAAATGAGGTCTGATAGTCGTGTCGCTGTCATTGGCGCAGGAATAAGCGGGCTCACATTTGCTCGGGAGCTCAATGAAAAGTTTGAGGTCACTGTATTTGAAAAAGCTAACCGTCCTGGCGGGCGCGTTACCAGTAAAGTGATTAATGGTGCTGACTTTGATTATGGTGCACAATTTTTCACTGCTAAAACAGCATCATTTAAAACACTGGTCAACGACATGCAATCTGAAGGCGTTGTTGGTGATTGGCAGGGTCATTTTATTGAGTTTGACCATACGACAATATGTTCACAACGCCCTTGGGACGATGAATATCCCCATTATGTCGGGGTGCCCAATATGTCGGCAATGACGTACTGGATGGCTGAGCCTCTTAATATTCACTACCACAGCAATATTACGCGTATCGAACGTAAGGCAGAGGTCTGGCACTTATATGATGGTGATGTAGAACTTGGCCAATTCGATTGGGTTATTTTGACGATGCCTCCTGAACAAGTGTGTGAACTATTATCCGCAAATCATGTTTTTTATCAGCAATTAGCCACTATAAAAATGAAAGCTTGTTTTGCGCTACGCGTCGTATTGAATGAAGAGGTTGACCTTGGTTTTAATGCAGCGTTAGTACGTAACCATGATGTCAGTTGGATATCTAAGAATAGTAGCAAACCTGAAAGATCCGGTGCGCCATGCATTATTGTTCAGTCAACTAATAACTGGGCAGATGCACACTTAAACGATGACTTGCTGCAGGTAGAACAGCATATGCTTGGTTGCTTGAATGACATAACGGGGTTGAGACAGAGTGCTATTGCCTCTAGTGATGTTAAAAAATGGGTGTTTGCTAATGCACCCAGACAATCAGGGAGTGATTACTTGTTAGATAGTGACGGCGGTATTGCCATCTGTGGTGATGGACTTGTTCATGGACGAATTG
>JBLIIN010000102.1:0-5650 GCA_047635075.1 Methylophagaceae bacterium
GTGATACCAAAGTGATTTGTCAGGGATTCACCGGTAAGCAAGGTACGTTTCATTCTGAACAAGCCATTGCCTACGGCACCAATTTAGTTGGCGGTGTTACACCAGGAAAGGGTGGCCAAACGCACCTAGAACGTCCTGTCTTTAATACGGTTAACGATGCTGTTGCTGAAACGGGTGCTGATGCGTCAATGATTTATGTACCGGCAGCCTTTGCTGCCGATGCGATTTTAGAAGCGGCCGATGCGGGTATTAAAATTATTGCTTGCATCACAGAAGGTATTCCTGTTCTGGACATGTTGCGGGTTAAACATGCCTTGAAAGGCTATGGTGCATTATTAATTGGCCCAAATTGCCCTGGTTTGATTACTCCCGATGAATGCAAGATAGGCATCATGCCGGGTGATATTCATCTAGCTGGGAAAATTGGCATCGTGTCACGTTCAGGCACGCTGACCTACGAAGCTGTACTCCAGACGACAAGAAATGGACTGGGACAAAGTACTTGCGTTGGCATTGGTGGCGATCCAATTCATGGTATGAATTTCATTGATTGCTTAGCCCTGTTTGAAAGCGATCAACAAACAGAAGGGATCATTATAGTCGGTGAAATTGGTGGCCAAGCAGAAGAAGATGCGGCACAGTATATTCGTGAACATGTGACTAAGCCAGTCGTGGCATATATTGCTGGTTTAACCGCCCCGACAGGTAAAAGAATGGGCCATGCCGGTGCGATTATTAGTGGTGGCAAAGGCACGGCTGAGGCTAAGCTAGAAGCTTTAGAGGTGGCAGGGGTGACAATAGCGGCCTCTCCAGCAGAAATGGGCTCTGCAATGTTAACGGCGATGGCAGAACGATAATGATTCAACCCCTTGGCTTAGTGATGGGCCAGATCGACCCCTTGGTGGGAGATGTCGATGGGAATGTTAATAAGATTATTGCTGCGACGGAGCAAGCCAAAAAATTATTTAAAGCGGATTTAATTGTCTTTCCAGAACTGACCTTAACCGGTTATCCACCTGAAGATTTACTGCTAAGACCCGAGCTACTCCGTCGAGTTGAATCCGGATTATTAAAGTTAAAACAAAAAGTCAAGGGAATAGCAGTCGTCGTGGGTCACCCTGAAGGGCAAAAAGGCGAGCTTTATAATGCAGCATCTGTGATTAACGATGGCCAACTTATAGCAACTTACTACAAGCAATGTTTACCAAACTATAGTGTATTCGATGAAAAACGTTATTTTATTCAAGGTAATAAAGCGACTGTGTTTGAATTCAAAGGCGTGAAATTTGGTATCACTATCTGTGAGGATATATGGTTTACTGCCCCTGCATCACAAGCCGCTGACAATGGCGCCGAAGTTTTATTAAACCTCAACGCCTCACCTTATCGGCGAGGTAAGTGTCAATCTCGTGAGATCGAAGTTGCTCAACGTGTTTCCGAAACGGGCTTAGCCATTGTGTATGTTAATTTGGTTGGAGGGCAAGATGAGTTAGTCTTTGATGGGGGGTCATTTGTTTTGTCACAAGATGGGCGAAAAGTCGCATCAGCGGGAGTTTGGCAACCGGCTCTACATCTAGTTAGCATCTCAAGAAAACAAACAGGTGAACTTAGTTTGAAAGGTCAGGTGGCGGCTAAGCCCTCAGAATTGGCGATGACGTATCAAGCGCTTGTTGTGGGGCTCAGAGACTACATCGAAAAAAACCATTTTCCAAGTGTAGTAATTGGTTTATCAGGTGGGATTGACTCAGCAATGACCCTAGCCTTAGCGGTTGATGCAATCGGTGCAGACAATGTGAAAACGGTGATGATGCCATCGCAGTTCACGGCTCAAATGAGCTTAGATGATGCATGTGATATGGCTGATCGATTAAAAGTTTCTCATAGTATTATTGCTATTGATGATGTATTTTCCAAGTTTAAGCAGAGTCTTTTAGAGCAATTCTCCGGGACAAAAGAGGATACGACCGAAGAGAATATTCAAGCGCGTTGCCGAGGCGTACTGTTGATGGCCATCTCAAATAAAACGGGCGCAATGGTACTGTCAACTGGGAATAAAAGTGAAATGGCGGTGGGTTACTCAACGCTCTATGGAGATATGGCTGGCGGTTTTTCACCGCTTAAAGATGTGTATAAAAGCTTGGTTTATCAGTTGGCAGAGTACCGCAATACAGTCTCAGATGTAATACCTAGTCGTATTATTACTCGGCCACCCTCTGCAGAGCTAGCAGACAATCAACTAGATCAGGATAGCTTACCGCCATATGAAATATTGGATGCCTTATTAGAGCAATATATTGCCCAAGATTTATCCTATGCTGATATGGTCTCAATAGGAGGCAATCCCGACATCATCTCAAAAGTCATTGGATTGGTGGACAGGAATGAGTATAAACGGCGTCAAGCACCACCCGGTATTCGCATTACAGATCGTGCATTTGGCCGTGATAGACGCTATCCTATTACGTCTGGCTATAGAATTCATTCAAAATTAAAGTAGGGCGAAAAATGAAAAAAATTGAAGCGATTATCAAACCTTTTAAATTAGATGATGTTCGCGAGGCATTATCAGACGTTGGTGTA
Source organism: Methylophagaceae bacterium (assembly GCA_047635075.1). Taxonomy (GTDB): domain Bacteria; phylum Pseudomonadota; class Gammaproteobacteria; order Nitrosococcales; family Methylophagaceae. Next base: position 2,581 of record JBLIIN010000102.1, read on the forward strand.
ACCGGCATGACTGTGTCCGAAGTCAAAGGGTTTGGAAGACAAAAAGGCCATACTGAGCTTTACCGAGGTGCTGAATATGTTGTTGATTTTTTGCCTAAGATAAAGTTAGAAATCGTGTTAGCAGAAGACCAAGTTAAGGCGTGTATTGAAGCAATTACAAAAGCTGCACATACTGGAAGAATAGGCGACGGAAAAATATTTGTTACGCCAATTGAGCAAGTGATACGAATTCGTACCGGTGAAGAAGGTGAGTCAGCAGTTTAAAAAAGCAGGCACTCTCGGACGCTCTGAATAGCGGGTCAGAACATTAAATCTCTTTGCTTACTCGACTACAATGGCCTTAATGTCAACAGTAGGGTCATAGTCAGGGTAGTTAGCCTCTAACACTCTTAGAGTATCTTCTGCTAAGCCGTTCATTTCTAGTATTTTATAAGCTTTTGCTACGATTACAAGGGCATCAGGCATTGCCGGTGTCCGTTGGTAATTTTCAACCACATACTTTCCCCGATTAAGTGCGGCAATATACGAGCCGCGTCTCATGTAAAAGTGCGCAACATTAATTTCATAACGAGCTAAGCGATTACGAAGATAAACGATGCGTTGACTCGCATCTTCGCTGTACTGACTACTTGGGTAACGACTGATAAGGTTGCTAAAGTCTTGAAGTGCATATTTGGCTGCCCCTGGATCTCGTTGCGATTCATCTCGAGGGAGATACCGTTCTAAAATCCCCACGTCACGGGTAAAGTTAATCAAGCCCCGAAGGTAAATCGCATAATCCATGTTCTGATTTTGTGGATAAACCCGAATGAAGCGATCAAGAGTCGCTAAGGCATTTTCTGGATCATCAGCCTTATAGTGAGCATAGGATGAATCGATTAATGCTTGCTGAGCGAAGTCACCAAAAGGAAAGCGAGCTTCTAAATCTTGATAATATTTGAGGGCGGTCTCATAATCTTCTCTATCCATGGATTTCTTGGCTTCGGAGTAAAGTTTTTCTACCGGCCAGCTTTCTGCAGGTTCAGGAAGGGGATCGGTGTTAATGTCTAAACTCGAGCATCCAGAGAGAGCTAATAAACTGACAAAAATTAAAATAATATATCTTTTCATATAAAGCAGGTTACACAACCGTAATAACGAAAACAAACTGAATGTTACTATTTTGTGGTTGCAAGGTGTAATTAATTTGTCACTCAGAGTGAATAAATAATTCCATGTACAATGCAGTGACTATTGAGGTCGATGGGGAAAAAAAAATGCGTGCTTTCTTAAATGCGCTTTGCTTATGTTTACTGATACCGACAGGTCAGGCCACAACATTTATCTTAGACAAAGATTCGACACGAGTCATTGGTCACAACCTTATTGTTTACAGTCGGTCACAAGATACTCTATTAGACATTGCCCGCCGCTTTGACATTGGATACAGCGAAATTGTGAGTGCTAACCCAGATCTTGATGTTTGGTTGCCGGGGTCAGGAAAAAGAGTACTCGTACCAAATCAATATATTCTCCCAGATGCGTCGCAAAAAGGTATTGTGATAAATTTAGCCGAAATGCGGTTATATTATTATCCAAAGCCAGAGGAGGGTAAGCCAAGACGGGTGATCACTCATCCTATCGGTATAGGACGCGAAGGTTGGCAAACCCCATTGGGCAACACAAGAATTATTCAAAAACGCAAAGACCCAACATGGACCCCGCCAGCATCAATTCACGCTGAACATTTAGAAAAGGGCGATCCGCTCCCGAACGTTGTACCAGCAGGGCCAGATAATCCCCTAGGGGCCTATGCAATGCGATTAGGAATGCCCGGTTATTTACTGCATGGCACTAACAAACCCTATGGTGTCGGGCTAAGGGTTAGCCATGGGTGTATTCGTTTATTCCCTGAAGATATCGAGCACCTTTTTGGCGTCGTTGCATTAAACACATCGGTGGAAATTGTCTATCAGCCCTATAAAGCTTCAATGCTCAATGGCGATTTGTATGTGGAATCTCACGAAGCCTATGAAGATATGCCGTTAGATCACAATAATATGACGCCAATGGTTAAAGCTATTCTAGATGCTAAAGGAGAATTGTCTGATGATGATTGGTTATTTGCTCAAGCTATGATTGATCAAAATCTTGGTATCGCTCAGCGTATAGGCGAAATCACTCATCAGGTGATTGAGGATGTGTGGTTTATTCATTCAGGGCTGACGACAAAAGATATCAGCGATGAATTAGATCAAGCCGCAATAGAAATGGGCTTTAGCGACGCATTTTGGCCTATTAGGGGGGCAGAAGGTGAAGTGTTGATTGGACCATTTGAGAGTTATCAACAAGCTGAAACTGTGGCTGATAAAATTTACAACACTACGGGTGAGTCCGCTTGGGTGACTTTGGTGCCAGGAGATGTTTTATAGATGAGAAATAGCATATAAAAAAAAGCCGAGAAGATAATTCTCGGCTTTTTTCATTCATAATTGCTTTGAGAAAGTGCTTATTTGCTCATTGCTTTATGAAACATACGATCGACTTTTGCATTGGCTTCATCAGCTGAACCTTGCGCTGTACGAGCTGTAACCAAAGCAGTGTCTGCTGTGCTTTCAACTTGTAAAAGATGAGCTTCAATTTTACCTACATGTGCTTCTACACGACCAAAGTGATCTTTAACAGCTTGAACATCGCTGATTTCACTCAAAGTGTGAGTGTGAGGGGCGGGGCTGCTTGCACAACCTACGAGTAAAGCTAAAGGTAAAACAAGTGCACCTAATTTTGTTAATGATTTCATTCTAATCTCCTCAGTTTTGTTAGTGTGAATTTTACAATTCAATTACATTGCTCTAGAGCAATATATACAGGAGGCTATCAGGATTTAATTAGGCTGTCCAACAGTATCAAACTTAATCTGTTTCAGAAATGATTTATTGTTATAATGCTCGTCTTTGTTTACTCAGACAGATGCTCGCATCAACTTTAAGTAAATACTCTGTTTTAATTGCTCTGGAAAAACTAGTCTATGCACCCAATGCTGAATATCGCTATTCGTGCAGCGCGTAGTGCGGGTAATCTTATTATTCGT
>JBLIIN010000103.1:0-5522 GCA_047635075.1 Methylophagaceae bacterium
GTGGCGTTGTTCAATAGCTTCAATAATATTCATTTTTCTGGTGGCTCAGCTTCTTTAAGGTGATAAATAAACCATAATACGGCGAAACCAATTATGACCAGTATTAATTGTAAGTTGCTTCTTCCAATGGAAAGAGCAATGGAAGCAGAGAATGAAATCACGACTAGGACCAATGCCCGAAATTTTATGTAGCGGCGGATGCTTTTATTTTTCTCCCATTCAGTCAATACTGAGCCAACCCGTTTATGGTTAAGTAACATGCTATAAAAACGCGGTGAGCTTTTTGAGAAACAAGCCAAAGCTAAAATCAGAAAAGGCGTTGTGGGTACAACAGGTAATATGGCGCCAATTGCCCCAATAAACACACTTAACCATCCAAATGAGATGAGTAGGTAACGTTTAAACTCTTTGTGCATCAGTCTTAAGGTTTATGCGCGAGACATAAATTTACCGGTACTAGTGTTAATTTTAATGGTCTCGCCATTTTCGATATATTCTGGGACTTGAACTTCAAGTCCTGTTGGCAGAGTGGCAGGTTTAGTTCTGGCAGCAGCTGTCGCACCCTTAATGCCGGGTGCAGTGTCGCTGATTGTCATTATTACTGTCGCAGGGAGCTCGACAGCCACAAGGAGCCCATCGAGCAGGATAGCGACAATACCCTCTAGCCCCTCGGTGAGGTAACCCAGGTCTTGTTCTACTTCATCGGCATTGAGAGTGTATTGCTCATAATCATCAAGGCTCATAAAGGTAAAGCCATCTTGGTCTTGATATGAAAACTGAACTAGTTTTCGTTCGCAGTCAACTTCTTTTAAAAAGTCATCCCCTTTCAGAGATTCATCTCGTTTTTGTTTGGTCTTTAAGTGGTTAAACCGGATTTTATAGAGGGTTGATGCACCACGAGATGACGGGTTTCGAATTTCAATATCTTTGACTGAGTATGGTTCGTCATTAACTTCGACAACCATTCCACGTTTTAAATCGCTAGCTTTAGGCATTGTATTCTCTAATTTTAGTGAGTTTCGCTGAGTCGCCCATTATACCGGTTCTCTGTAAGAGAGCACTGGCTAGGTGATTACGTTAATATGTTCATTATTAATCGTTTTAATTTGAGTTAAAAATGACAGAGATTGGCAAAACAAATCATTTGAGTGTGGTTAAAAGGGTGAACTTTGGCGTTTATCTTGATGGAGACGAGCTCGGGGAAATTTTGTTACCAGAGCGTGATGTGCCTCCCGGCTGTGTGGTGGGTGATGGCTTAGATGTCTTTATTTATCTTGATTCAGAAGATTTGTTAATTGCGACAACGCAAATACCGAAAGCAATGGTGGGTGAATGCGCATTTTTAAAAGTGATCGAAGTCAATGCTGTGGGTGCTTTTCTTGATTGGGGCTTATCTAAAGATTTATTAGTTCCTTATGGCGAACAGCAAAAACCTATGGAAGTCGACCAATATTATGTGGTCTATCTGTATGTGGATGAGGCATCAGAACGCATTGCCGCCAGTAGTCGTTTGAATAAGTTTGTCGTCGACACATCCCCTTATTTTAAACCGCAACAAAAGGTGGATCTATTAGTTTGTGAACAGACGGACTTGGGTTACAAGGCGGTAATTAATCAATCAGTGATTGGTTTATTATTCAGTAGTGATGTTATTAGACCTGTGCGCTATGGCGAAACGGTTCAAGGTTATATCAAGCAAGTGAGGCCTGATAATAAGCTGGATATTTGTCTGCAACTGGTGACACGTGAGGCACTAGATGACTTATCTGAGCAGATTATGACTTTTATCACAGCACAGGGTGGCCAAACTGTATTGACGGATAAAAGCACGCCGGAGGCGATTGCGAAACAATTTGGTGTCAGTAAGTCCAGTTACAAGAAGGCTTTAGGGAAGTTGTATCAGAAGCGATTAATTTTGATTGAGAAACATCAAGTCAGTCTGGTTAAATAATAATGGCGATTAATTGGTACCCAGGACATATGCACAAAGCATCGAAAGAAATGCGACAAATTATGCCGCAAATCGATTTGATGATAGAGGTACTTGATGCTCGGCTCCCGTTTAGTAGCGAAAATCCAATGTTGGCTCAATTGCGAGGGAATAAACCCTGTATTAAGGTGTTGAGCAAATGTGATTTGGCCGATCCTGTTTTGACGCAAACTTGGCAAGATTATTTGGAACAAGATAAAGGGGTGAAAACAATTGCCTTAACGACCCAAGAACCGGAACGGATGAGAGATGTTTTGGAATTATGTCACAAGATGATGCCGAGTAAGTCGGCAGGCGTGAAAAATATTCAAGCAATGATTATGGGTATTCCCAATGTAGGGAAGTCAACTTTGATTAATCATCTTGCGGGTCGTCAAATTGCGAAAACGGGTAATGAGCCGGCAGTGACTAAGATGCAACAACGAATTAAACTGGATCGTGGAATTGTCTTACTCGATACGCCCGGCGTATTGTGGCCAAAATTAGAAAACCAACACGGTGGTTACCGACTCGCTATCACGGGTGCGATTAAAGAAACGGCAGTCAGTAATGAAGATATTGCACTTTTCGCCGTTGCCTATTTACGTGACGTTTATCCTGATTATTTAAGCAGCCGTTATCACTTGACAAGCTTATCTCAAGATGACGATGCGCTACTAGCAGAAATTGGACGCTATAGAGGGTGTTTGCGTTCAGGTGGCATGATCGATTCAGAACGAGCGGCTAAAATTTTATTAACAGAACTGCGGGCAGGGACTTTGGGTCGACTGACATTAGAAACACCGAGCATGATGGAAGTTGAATTAATGGCAATGGCTGAACAGCGAGAATTGGCATTGGCGAAAAAAGCGGCGAAAAAACAAAAGCGATCTGGCTCAAGACAGTAAAGATAATTGATGACCAAAACTGAAACAAATGGTGTTGTTCTGTAGTCTGTTAGTAACTACTACTCTTTTTGACACAATATTATAATTTATGGGGAAGGTCGATATGAAATGGTTAATTTATATATTTCCATTGTTTCTTTTTGCTTGCAGTTCATTACCTAAAACCATTCAATCCCCACCTATAAATGATCCACAACTTGATAAAGTCTCAGCAGACTTTGTTCAGTATAAGGATAGTTCTATTCGTTGGGGTGGCAAGATTATTACAGTGAATAATAATGAGCAAGGGTCATCGTTACAAATTGTTCAATTCCCTCTTAATAACATGGGTCGTCCTGTTGTTAACGATAAGAGTCAAGGTCGTTTTTTAATTAAAAGTGTTCTGTTTTTAGATCCTGAAATTTATAAAATTGGGCGGTTGGCCACTTTCAGTGGCGCTATTACAGAGCAACAAAACCGCCAAGTAGATAAACGGCAACTTTTACTACCTGTCATTCAGATGAAAGAAATCCATTTATGGCCTGAACAAATTGACCTTAGAGCTGATCCATTCAGGGATCGTTTTGCTTATCCCTACCGTATGAATGGTTTTTATGGTTGGCCTTATTTGGGGTCTGGTTTTAGATGTTTTTAATCTAAATGATAACCATTTGCATTTGATGTGAGTTGGTCCTATAATCAAATCTCGATACGACATAATGTAGAGAGACCATGATGAAAAACCAATTTTATTTCGCAAGTTGTCCTAACCCCATTCACTTAGCTATTGATTCGGCTAAGCTCGAGACACTCATTAGACAAGGTAACCTGAGTGTGACGGACTTTAGTTGTCTGGATATCTCCTCTAAAAAAGGTGTTTGGGCGATGTTACGATCGTTAGCAGCAAAAAGGTTGGCACGGTAATGAACGCGTCTTTGAATAGAAATCAAGTTGAGAAACGTTTGCTGTTAGCAGCCAATGAAGAGTTAGAAATGGTCTATGCGCAGAAGCGCGATCCATGCATTGCTCTGTTAATAAGTCGAAACTATCGTTTGTTAACACAACAGCCAGATGCGCCTGAGTTGCGTATTGCTTGGATGCAGGACGCGAAATATTGGTGGCAAGAATATTTGAAAAAAAGTACAGGCAAGTACGTCGACTTTAGTTTCTTGATTCAAGATGATTCTGTTTTTGAGCCGGTCTATTTATAGCTTATCTCAACAGTATTATAGATGAGTAACAGTGGGACAGTTGGTAGGAAATGAAGTTTAAAAAATATTAATTATTTAACGACACTCATTAATTAACTTTTAGATGATACGGGTAGAAAAGGGCTGAGGATCAAAGTGACTTTTGGTGTTGTTGATTAAGCTAGAACGGTAAAAGTCTCGACTAAATAGCCGAGCAGTGACGTTACGATATCCCGCAGTTAGAGTACAACTGAGGGGGGGACATTGGTAAACAGCGGTCTAGATTGTTATATAGACGACGTATTCGATGTAACTTGATCAATTTGGACTATGACAGCCGTCACGAGACTGGCATTATAACCATCTAAATTGACTACTTAAGTAGAGTTTTCTATGGGGCATCGTTTGACACTCTGGCACCGCAGTATGGTCGTGCTGGCAGTCTTGTTCTTATTAATGTTCTCTGTTACGGGTATATTACTCAATCACACGCTTGATTTGAAGTTAGAAGAGCGACATTTAGTATGGTCGTGGCTATTAAAGCATTATGACGTCGCTGAGGTAGAAGCTGATCTTGTTTATTTGATAGAAGATAATGTGATTTCGCAGTTTGATGAACAAGTGTTTGTAGATGCTGTCCCGGTTGCTGAGAGCTTGAAGCCGATCATTGGTGGTATTTATTTAGACAACATTACGGTAGTGGCCTCTGACGATGTTTTAATTTTGCTCAGTTCAGAGGGTGAGTTCATCGAAGAAATGGATGGTGCTGTGGGGATTCCATCACACATTCAAAATATAGGTCTGTTTCATGGCTTACCTGTTTTGCAGACCCGCCATGGTATGTGGCGCGGAGATGTCTTACTTGAGCAATGGGAGAAAATTTCCTTACAAGGTGTGAGTTGGAGCGAGAGAACTGTCATGCCTAGAGTGATCAAAGAAGATTTGGCTCGTTATTTCTATGGCAAAGGTATTTCAGCAGAACGAGTTATCATAGACTTGCACAATGGCCATATTCTGGGCGCTAAGGGGTTATGGTTTGTAGACGTTATGAGTATTTCGATGATTGTATTATCTTGTTATGGCTTATGGCGTTGGCGTCGAAGTAAAGCTTAAATGATGGACCGTTTAATTGATTTCCCCTATTTACCTAAAGATTTTATTGAAACAGCAGAAGGGCTAATTTTTGCGGTTGTTAGCTACGGAGCGCAGGCAGGGAAAGTCGGCTGTTTTTTACGGTATGTCCGATCTGCGTCGGGGTGGCATAAAATAACTACTGATGCTGCGAATACACTTCTAGCGGAGAATTACGCTCATTATCTTCATCATTGTCAGCAATTTGATGCAACGTTTCATGCGGTGGAAGTAAAACAGATTATTAGACACTACAAACCTGAACAGAAGATGATTGACTTAATTCTGGCCCCATCCCGCGATGTAACAGTGCAGCGCTTACAACGATTAATCCCCATTCTGGTA
>JBLIIN010000104.1:0-5421 GCA_047635075.1 Methylophagaceae bacterium
TTGTTGATCCTACCCTAGGCCAACTGGCTTTTTATTGGCGTGATGTGGATGGAAATCCTTATCAAAGTTTTCTACATTTGAAACAGGCTTTAGCAAAGCAAGAAAAAACATTGACCTTTGCCATGAATGGCGGAATTTATCAGGAAGATTTAACTCCTTTGGGTTTATATGTAGAAAAGGGGAAGACGCAGTATCGGTTAAGTCGCCGTAAACTGGGACATGGCAATTTTTACATTCAGCCTAATGGTGTGTTTTATTTGACAAAATTTGGAGAGGCTGGGATTGTCCCCACGTCTGACTTTAAGGCCAGTGAAGGCATTGATTATGCAACACAATCTGGACCTATGTTGTTAGTTAATGGAAGAATTAATCCAAGACTTACATCAGGTTCAACTAGTTTAAGGATTAGAAATGGTGTGGGTATTTTACCCAATGGACATATTGTGTTTGCGATTTCTAGAAGCTTTGTGAATTTTTATGATTTTGCTGATTATTTCAAGCAGCAAGGTTGTGAAATGGCTTTGTACTTGGACGGTTCTGTTTCTCGGCTTTATCTGCCGGCCAGGAATATTCACTCAGATGGTCGCTTTGGCATCATTATTGGTCAGACGATAGGACGCTTTATGGATGGTCATTAATATTTTGAAGGTAGTCGCCTTCCACCTTGACCTTTTATCATTTCCCATAGGGTGTAGATATTTTCAGTGCGGTTATCGGCGTTACGGTTTGCGGTCCATGTGACATGATCTGTTTGACTGGCGTTAGGGGAGAGTTCGATGCCCCAGAGGCCATCTAGTCTATTGGGTAGTATTGAATATCGCATATCTATGATGCGATAGGGGTTGTTTGAGTCTAGTGCTAGATAATCAGCAGAAAACCATCGAAAACGCTCGATATCTATCGCTTGTTGACTGGCTTTATCTAACCATGCGAGGTCACGGCCAACATCTAGTTTAAGCGTCGAGTCACCTTGATAAATACGGGTAGATTTGATTATACGAATAGCGTCAACATAATAACGTCCTTGATGCTCATAAATACTTTTCCAAACGATTAAATTTGCGAAGCTTGGTTTCACATTCAAATTGATGGCATCATGGCCTCGGCCATCAGCTAGGGTTTTTGCCACTGTTTTAATACGATGTTCTTGGATTACTCCTAAGCTTAGATAGCTGATTGCGAAGGCAGCTCCTAAATAACCTAAGTATTGTGATCGTTTGGTCATGGCAAACAGGGCAATGGCAAGCAGTGGCAATGTGAATAATGGGTCGATAATTGAGACATTATTCCAAGCGATACGCTCGACACTAAAAGGCCAGAATAGCTGGGTGCCATAGCTAGTACAAGAATCCAGAAGACCGTGCGTGACATAACCAGCTGTGCTGTAAAGGTAAGTTCTACCAAAGGTTAGTGCGTGATTCTTGAAGATATAATGCAGTAAAAACCAAAAAATGGTGGCACAAATCAATCCGCCTACCGGCATAAAAATGATGGAATGGGTAAATTGTCTATGAAACTCTAGAAACAATAAGGGATCATCCGGGGAGCGAATGACAATGTCTAAGTCTGCTGCCATGCCTGAAAAAAAACCCAGAAAACTGGCCGCAACCATGTCTTTTTTTGTCGAGAGGGTCTGAGAGGCAGACATGCCTACAACCCCTTGGCTTAATGGGTCCATGGTGTACACTGCTTAGGTTATATTCGTAGGAGTTGCGATGATAGCACGAGCGTTGTCTTTAAACTTCTGGCCAGTCAAATTGTAGCGGTACTTTGGCTCAAGTTGGCAACAATATCACCAGGCATAAAACATTGCGCGAACATACGAACGGTTTTTATCATCTTTAGAAGCCACTTTCATTAGTTTAGAACTCTAGCTTTCGCACACTTGGTTTTTATATCTCAGAATACTTCAAATCGCGAATATATCGTTTTTCATAATGCTTGCCGGGCTAATATCAAATTTAAAGAGATTGAAAGCAATAGCCATGTTGAAAATGCGCCTTGATTATCCTTTTATCAATCTAGATTCCCATACGAGCAATGCCTTAAAACCTCATAGTAAAAGTAACCTATTCAGATTATTAATGATGATAAAACAAGAAGTTAATATTCTCCGACTTAAATCATAATGATAGCTAACTAAGTGCCGGCGTTTTTTTTCGAGTCATCTTATGCCATGTGTTGGCGCTTACCAAAGAACTAAGCTTTCTAGTTTTCGATAATAGTTGCTCACATTGATAACACTAAGAAAGTCATTTTTTGGAGAATAACTTAGGCTAATAAGGTGACAACACACCTCGTCAGTTGACTATTTAACATATTTTTTTGGGGCCTTAGGTCTATTAAAAAACTAGAGCTCAGTAAAACAATTATTAATAGGATTATGTGAATAATGTAGGTTAAAATGTGAGGCAAAGTGGATTTTTGGAGATGATAGGATGACGTTATTAATTCGGCTTAGTGTGAGCTTATTTTTTTCGACTCTAAGTTTACAGATTTACAGTGCCGATCATCACCATACCCCGACAAAAAGATTTGAATCGACGTCATTGACTGACTCTGTTGTATTACTGAGGGGAATGGGCGGTAATATTGTCCTAGTCAAAGGTGAGCAAGGTTTGGTGATGATCGATGCTGATTACAGAGAAATGTCAACAGCATTACAGACAGTTTTGGCCGAGCATGGCGGTGTTGAGCAAGTTACTTATTTAATCAATACTCATTGGCACATTGATCATACACAAGGTAATGTGCTTGTTGGACATCATGCACAAATTGTGGCACATGATAATGTCAGGACAAGATTATTGTCTCGTCAAGAGATCAAATCATTTGGGGTGGTTTCCGAACCATATCCTGCTCATGCTTTACCTTCATTGACCTATACTAAAACTTTATCGCTATTTATTAATGGTGAAACTTTTGACCTAGTGCATTTTTCAAATGGTCATACTGATGGTGATTCAGTTGTCTTTTTGAGACAGGCTAATATCGTACATATGGGCGATCATTTCTTTGCCGGGATGTTTCCTTTTGTCGATGTTGATAATGGTGGCGATGTTATTCAAATGACTGAGAACGTAGCCGCTGTGTTAGCGAGGATTGATGACGATGCGACGGTTATTCCTGGTCATGGTTTAGTCTCCAAAAAATCAGATCTTGCCGATTTCCATGAAATGTTGTTAGGTACAATAGAAGAAGTTAAGGGAATGATAGAGAAAGGTCTGACGGTTGAGCAAATGCAAGAAGAAGGATTGTCTTTAGATTGGGAAGATTGGGCAAATGGTTTGATTTCATCTGAGCGTTGGATTGCGATCATTGCCAGTAGCTTGCAAAAAAGCTAATCTAATTCATTGGCATTATTTCGAATAATAACGTTCATGACCTTGATTGCTACGTTCAGTGGCTTCGACGATTGCGATAGCAACTAAGTAACGTTGCAAACAGTACAATAACCAGCTCTGTTCGGCGTAAATCAACGGAGATGGTTTCATAAATAAAATGTTCTCAAACATATCTTAAGCCATCAATGTGGTTTAAAAGGATTGTCGTAATGGATGCAGAATTTTGGCATCAAAAGTGGGAAAGCAAACAGATCGGCTTTCATCGAGATCAGGTTAATCACTTGCTCGTGAAATATCTCAGCGCTCTAGACTTAATAGCTGGGCAAACGATATTTTTGCCCCTATGTGGCAAAACTGTAGATATTGCCTGGCTGATGGGCCAAGGCTTGTTTGTTAGGGGCATTGAATTACATGAGCCAGCGGTTATTGAGTTATTTGCATCATTATCACTGAAACCAGAAGTGATTAAGGTGGGTGACTTAAAACAGTATTCAGTGAAAGGGTTGGTCGTGTTCGTCGGTGATATATTTAACTTAACATCGTCCATTCTTGGTGAGGTCAATGCCGTCTATGACCGCGCAGCTATAGTGGCTTTACCTGAGACGATGAGGAGCGACTATGCTTATCAAGTAATGACAGTATCTCAAAAATCACAACAGTTAATGATTAATTACGTTTATGATCAAGCCCAAATGCAAGGGCCACCGTTTTCTGTTTCCAACGAAGAATTGATCTTATACTTCGAAGACCACTATGCCATGACATTGTTGTCTGAGCGTATCGTCGAAGGAGGGTTAAAAGGAAAGTGTCCTGCTAGAGAATATACGTGGTTACTAGAGCGGCATTAAGTGTGCGTTTTCAGTTCTAAAATTTGGAAATTAATTAGAGTGTTTCATGAATAAGACAATCGACGAATTTATACAAAAAGAATCATCAAGCGGTGTGTTGTTAATCTTTGTCACCATTTTAGCTTTGATTTTGAGCAATTCAGTTTTAGCACCATTATATCAATCTTTTTTACACATTCCTGTGGAAATTCGACTGGGTCCTTTGCATCTAGATAAGTCACTTTATCACTGGGTCAATGATGGCTTGATGGCGATATTTTTTCTATTAATTGGTTTGGAAGTCAAGCGTGAGTTAATAGAAGGACACTTGTCATCAGTTAAACAGGCCATGTTGCCTGGTATTGCTGCTGTCGGTGGCATGGCGGTACCTGCCTTGATTTATGTTGTTTTCAATATGGGCAATGAAAATTCAATTGCGAGGACTGGTTGGGCAATCCCTACAGCGACTGATATTGCCTTTGCTTTGGGGATCTTATCAATGCTTGGTAAACGGGTTCCTGTGTCATTGAAGCTATTTCTGATGGCATTAGCCATCATTGATGACTTGGGCGCTATTGTCATCATTGCACTGTTTTACACCACAGAGTTATCGACTTTGTCGATAACAGTCGCTTTCTTTTCACTACTTATTTTGATCATCATGAACTTACTGGGTGTGGCAAAAAAAGCGGCCTATTTTATGGTGGGCTGGGTATTGTGGGTTAGTGTTTTAAAGTCTGGGGTGCATGCTACTTTGGCGGGTGTTGCATTGGCCTTTACAATTCCTTTGAACTCAGTTCGTGAGGGAGTGCATGTGTCTTTACTAAAAGAACTAGAGTACGACTTACATTACTGGGTTGCCTTTTTTATCTTGCCGCTATTTGCTTTTGTAAATGCGGGTGTCAATGTGACGGAAATTTCGATGGAACAAATGGCTGGCCCGGTGCCAATGGGAATTATGTTTGGCCTGTTTGTGGGTAAACAACTGGGTGTGTTTGGTTTTAGCTGGATTGCAATTAAGTTAAAGTTAACTTCGTTGCCAGAGGGAAGTAATTGGCTTCAATTGTATGGGGTGTCTGTATTAACGGGAATAGGCTTTACGATGAGTTTGTTTATTGCGACGTTAGCGTTCGATGATGATCGGATGTTCCAATATACAGATAAGCTTGCCATCTTGATTGGATCTTTTGCTTCAGGAATTTTTGGTTATTTATTACTTCGGACCGCTAAGAAATCGGACGAGTAATCTA
>JBLIIN010000105.1:0-5421 GCA_047635075.1 Methylophagaceae bacterium
CAACACGCTGTCAATAGTATCAGCTGTGTTAGCCATGAGATTTCTTATTAAAGCCGCTTGTTACAAGAAAATTGTCTGCTGGTATTTCAAACCAAATATCACTCGGGATTTGTGACAGTACCGGCTCAAAGTGACAAGGCTGCCGGCCATCTTGCGGCCTTGCTCATCTTTTCCAATATTTCAATCGTTTTATTTACCCGACAACTCTGCCCGTGAGTTTTCACAGGTTCCTTCTAGTACATGAACTCACTCAGCAGCTTGATTATTAACTAGCTTGTTCCGCACAACTATGGCTAGCGTCGAATATACCACCGTTATTTTTCCCTTGGGCTGCAATACCTACACATTTCCCCGCTGCAGTTGGCCAGTCGGCCATGGCATAGGGTGATGATGTTAAGCCCGTCCTCAATAGACTGGTGATCCTTAGCATATTAAGCACAGGATTATTTTTCATTCTTGACTCCTCCCCTTCATCAGTGAAAAACCCTTAGTGTCGCTGTTGACCAACCCGATTACGGGTTGAATTTAACTGCTTTTTTTTAGTGTTTTCTGGTTTTTTATACACGTACTAAAACTCATATAACAGGGTATTTTTTAAGCGTAGTGTCAGTATTCAATAGAATTCTAATGATCTGATATCTGAGGAGATAACAATGACAGCTTCCTAAGTCGGTACGGTTAAAACCGTTGGTGAATCAATGGCACGCAGTGTGACAGATGCAAATGCCTTTAAGATCTTTATGGATGAGCCAGAAGAGTTAGGAGGCAGAAATGGGCATTCCAATGGAAGGGACTGAAATCAATATCACCGGAAAATTAGACCCTGGAAAATTTACGGGGTCTGACATGAGTGTTCGTGCTGGTTATCAGGAAATTGATATTCAAATTCAAGTTAAAAGTAGTGCCTCAGCAGATAAAATTGCTGCACTATTGGAAGCGGTTGAAGCAAGATGCTCCTTTAGTGACAATCTCACTAATGCCACACCGGTTACCGTGTCTATGACGGCAGTTTAAAGCCACGTTGAATTACGTCTCGCTCGACTTAAAGTTAAGCATGACACAAATCAGTTTGGAACTGGGCGCTAGGTCGCTGTGGCCATCAACCCATCATATTTACCACGAAGCTGATCTTCTGATTCGACATTATCAGGATCTTTGGGTATGCAGTCGACAGGACACACTTCAACGCATTGTGGTTCATCAAAGTGGCCTACACACTCTGTGCATAAGTCTGGTGCAATTTCGTAGATTTCAGGGCCTTGTGAAATTGCATTATTGGGACATTCTGGTTCACAGACATCACAGTTAATGCATTCGTCGGTGATAAATAAGGACATGCTTTACTCCAAAACTTTACTTATAACGGTATCTTAGCTTTTATCTCACTCAATGGATATTACTAATCATTTCAAATTGGTCGCTTAGCTAATGCTTGGGCCACACAGGGCGCAACAAAAGCTGACACATCACCACCTAAAGAAGCAACTTCGCGCACTAAACTCGATGAAATATAACTAAACTGCTCTGCTGGTGTTAAGAACATAGTTTCAACATTTGGTTCCATATGACGGTTCATCCCTGCCAACTGAAATTCATGCTCAAAATCTGAGACTGCGCGTAAGCCTCGGATAATAACTTGAGCTTGTTTCTGTCGTGCAATATCAACCAATAGGCCTTTAAAACCACAGACTTCTACATTCGTTAAGTGATCCAATGTTTGCTTTGCCAAATCGACCCGATCTGCTAACGAAAAAGTTGGTGTCTTAGTCGGATTAATTGCCACAGCCACGATAACCTTTTCAAATAATTTACTGGCCCGGTCAACCAAATCGATATGTCCGTTGGTAATAGGGTCGAATGTCCCTGGATAGATGGCTGTTGTTTTCACGTTATGTGCTCTACTGTATTTTTAAACAAACAATAGTTTACCGCACCTGCTCTCTTTTCTTTAATTAATTGCCATTGCAGAGGTAATGCTGGCATTTCAATTTGTTTTGGGTACTCTAAGTAAATCAAGGCATTATCTGCAACACTATTGCTTGCCATTAATTGCTGAGTAATTGCTGACCAGCTGCTTCCCTGATAGGGCGGATCGATAAAAATGATGTCGTATCGCTGCTTATTTTGAGTTAAAAAGTCGCTTGCAGCTTGATTGTACACTTGGCACTGTTGCGCTGCTAATCGCTGACAATACAATACTAGCTGCGCAGCTGCTTTGCTGTTTAGCTCTACCAGCGTGACTTTTTTAGCACCGCGAGATGCTGCCTCCAAACCCAAAGCTCCAGTGCCCGCGAACAGATCAAGACAGATC
The DNA here is from genome assembly GCA_047635075.1 of Methylophagaceae bacterium. Lineage (GTDB taxonomy): Bacteria > Pseudomonadota > Gammaproteobacteria > Nitrosococcales > Methylophagaceae. The sequence goes on from JBLIIN010000105.1 coordinate 2,312, forward strand.
GCAGACTCTAAATGGGGCTGCAACCAATTAAACACCGTTTCACGAATACGATCAGACGTTGGCCTTAAACCCTTTAGATCCATTACTGCTAATTTTCTACCCCGCCAACGGCCTGCGATAATCCGCAAGCTACCAGCAGATTTGTTGTTATTTTGCTTTATCACCCACCAACACCGTTACCATTTTATCTGGGTGAACACGACGAGCATATGCGTCTTTAATTTGTTCCACTGTGACGTTGCTGACTTTACCTTTGAAGGTTTCTAAATAGTCCAGAGGTAGGCCATAAAAACCAATCATTCCCAAATAGTCTGCAATTTTACTATTGCTATCGACTCGCAGAGCAAATCCTCCAGTGATGTTATGTTTAGCAGCCGTCAACTCCGCCTCAGTGGGGCCATCATTTATGAATGATTTTAATGTTGCCTGCATAACATCCAATGCTTCTTGTGCTTGATCATTACGCGTTTGCAAACCAAATTGATAGGGTCCTTGTTGATGCATCGGTCTGAAGTAACTATAAGCACTGTAGGATAAGCCACGTTTTTCGCGAATTTCATTACTTAATCGTGAAACTAAGCCACTGCCACCTAATATATGATTTCCGACATACAATGCGAAATAATCAGGATCATCACGGCTGATACCTGGTTGGCCCATCATGATATGCGTTTGTTGCGAAGGATGAGCAATATCGACACGTTTCGCTTCCCCCAACGCCTTGGCACTCTCGACTGGATTAGCCATTTCACCTTGTGGCAAGCCAATCATTAATTGTTCTGCAATCGCTTTGGCTTTCGCTTGGCTTATTGCTCCCACCAGAACTACCGTTGCATTGCGGGCAACATAATGCTGTTTGTAAAACTGTTTAAGTGTTTTGATGCTGAGCTCGGTAACAACTTCTGTTGTTCCAATTGGCATACTTGCATAGGCATGTTCTCCAAATACATGGCTGTAAAAAGCCCGAGATGCCAAGGCACTAGGAGATTGTTTTTCGGCTTGTAGACCTTGAAGCACTTGATTTTGTAATCGCTCAAATGCATCTTGTGGAAAATCAGGTTTAGTTAGTACGGTTTCCATCATGTTTAAGGCTTTTGTTAGCGCGGGGTCAGCCGTCAACGTACGTAAACTTACGACAGCCATATCTCGCTGTGATGAATTCCCAAGTTTAGCCCCAATATCATCAAAAGCGGTCGCGATTTGATCTGCTGACTGCCCATCCGCTCCCTCACTTAACATCGCATTAGTCAGTAATGCATTACCCGGTAGGCCTTTGTCTTGAGCTGAGCCTGCATCAAAAATAACTTCAAGATCGAGCATTGGTAACTCTGGCGCTGACACGTAATAAACGCGAGCACCGTTAGTGGTTGTCCAATGCTCTATCTGTGGCCCTGCATTGACATTAAATGTGAGTAGTAGCGTTGTAACACTCAGTAGTAGTTTAGTAACCATGTCGGCCTCCTGATGCTGGTTTAGCTCGTGGCTTGCTGTCTAGGGGTTGCGGTACTAATTCGGCAACAGTTAGCGTCTTATCTATAAAATATTTTCGTGCAACAGCTTGAACTTGCTCTGCTGTCACCGCTTGAATATTCTTGACATAATCATCGCTTAAACGCCAATCTAAACCGACTGTTTCTAAGATACCAATTTGCATTGCTTGATAAAAAACACTATCACGCTCGTAGACAGCATTTGCAACCACTTGCGTTTTAATACGCTCTAATTCTTGTTGGCTGACAGCTTCAGTTTTCAATATTTCTAATTGTGCACTCACTGCTTGATGTAAGTCAGCAATGCTGTGATCTTTTGTTGGTGTTCCAGCGACCAAAAACAAATCATCTAATCGTGAAAACAAGCCATATCCAGCACCAATATTCGACGCCACCTGTTGCTCTCGAACCAAATCACGAGAGAAACGAGCGCTGGCTCCGCCATCCAAAATACCCGCTAACATTTCTAAGGCATAAGGTTCCCAATCGATTTCTGCCGTTTTAACGACAGGGACTTTCCAACCCATCATAAGATACGGCAGTTCTGCTGCTACTTGTACTTCAACTTTACGTTTTCCAAGTTGAGCAATTTCGAGTTGGGGCTTAACAATTTCAGTTACCTCAGGCTTTAAATTACCAAAATATTTTTTGGCTAATTGATGTATTTCTTCCGGCTCTACATCACCAACCACAACAATAGTGGCATTGTTGGGGGCATACCACTTTTGATACCAATCACGTAAATCGTCGGCTTCGTAGTGGTTGATATCACTCATCCAACCCACGACAGGGTGATGATACGGACTATTTACGAAGGCAGTTGCATTGAAGGCCTCGCGTGTCATTGCGACAGGATTATCATCCGTTCTCATGCGCCGTTCTTCAGCTACAACTTCGCGTTCCTTTAATAATTCAGCTTCATCTATCACTAGGTTGCGCATACGCTCTGCTTCAAGACGAAAACTGACTTCTACCCGATCGGCTTCCATGGTTTGAAAGTAGGCAGTGTAATCTCGGCCTGTAAAAGCATTCTCTCGACCACCGTTGGCAGCAATAATTTTGGAAAATTCATTTGGCCCTAGATTTTCAGTACCTTTGAACATCATGTGTTCAAGTTGATGTGAAATACCGGTAATTCCATTGTATTCGTAACTTGAACCCACTTTATACCAGACTTGGGTGACGACAACCGGCGCACGGTGGTCAGGTTTAACAATAAGTTTTAGGCCATTATCGAACCGATACTCCATGACATTAGCCAGTAAGACCGTCGGTGTCGAGATGAGAAGACCACACAGCAAGGTTATTTTTTTAAGCATCTGCATTTATAATTCCATGACATGATAAAATTAGTTGTAACAGTGTAACGACAAGAACAAATTATGTTTAGTTTCCTTAGAAAAAAAGACGCTCAAGCCGAAAGCACCTCAGTGGTTAGCCAGTCAGTTGAGCCAACTTCGAGCACTGCGGTCGATACGGCAGAAGAGAAAAACAGTCTGTTTGGCCGCTTAAAGCAACGACTAAGCCGAAGTAGTTCAAAATTAACCAACGGCTTCTCGTCTTTAATTTTAGGCAAGAAAACCATCGATGACGATTTATTAGAAGAATTGGAGACCCTCC
>JBLIIN010000106.1:0-5393 GCA_047635075.1 Methylophagaceae bacterium
TATGAGGCTGGCGGTGTAATAGGTGGCGGTGGTCATGGTTCCGGCGCATTTGCTAATGTTAAGCTGGCTTCAGGAGAATATCTCGTAAAAGGAAAACGTATAGCTGGTTTTCCTGACTCTACGGAAAAATCTAAATCTTGGGCTAAACAAGGCTCTTTACTGCCTTTCCTGGTTGAGAGTCAATTAAATAAAAATGGAGCCTTTGCTCAGAATAAAGAAACAATGAAAAACAAGGCTGATGTAATTATTGATCAACGTATCGTATCAACCATGTTTTTGCCTTCGGCGGCGCATGTGGCGAAAGAAATGATAGACCTCCTTTAGAATAGGTCTATTACCTCTTTAACCCCGCACCAAACGACAGTTCTTAATACCCAGAAAAGACCGTACAATCAGCTAAATTACCAAAAAACCACCAAAAAATTATCAAAACACCCATTGCAAACATGGTCAAATAACTCGAAATATTTGGCCTATTTATGATGGGGTATTGTTAAATGTTGAGTCTTAGAAGCAGTTACCTTTGCTCTAAAATTTTCTTATTTAATGATAATTTACTTGTTAGTAAAAAAAGCGTTCTTAGACAATTTTATTACCTAACATGATAAATGTCGCTATCTCAGAAAAGTTTCTGGGTTTACCGCTCGCTAGATCCACAATCTGCATATCTATAAACAGTGCAAACTGGTAGCCCGTTACAAAAGGGCTGTCGATACTGATATCTTCTATCTTGTTGTGGCTCAACCAAGTGGACAAACTTCCCCGCGCTGCTGTGAAGCCACAAACTTGTTCGCATGCTTCACCCCTTACAAGGCTGGGTTTAAAGATTGTGACATTCGTTGCCCAGTGATTGTCTGCCGCTGCTTCGACTTTTCCTGCTAACAATAGACTGGTAAAATCAAGGGCAAGATCATTAGGCAAAGTGTTGGTCATGAGCAGTTCCTTGCTTGATTCATTCAACACCTTACTCATGTGTATACCGTTAATTGCACATGTAACCAACAAAACAACATACACTCATTACACTTGATGATTGAAATGAAGGCGGAAGATATTCGTTGTTTCTCAAAGGTGTCAGCTTTGTCAGTACACAGCCCAGCATGGACTAGGCCAAGTAACTGAACTTGCAACAAGTTCGAAAAATGAATATTCACAGCCTTTTTCTAAAAAGCTATTTCAAGTTAAGTTCTTGATACTGACTAGAACTGAGTGATTCGCGCATGACTTTACGATCACTGTACTCTTTGTCTGATTTACGATCATTGGTTGACATTTTTTTCTGCATTTTGTCCCAAATTTCTTTGCGTTGTGCCGTCGTTGTAAAGACCTTAAACTCAACTACCAAAACTAAATCAGCCTCTCCTTCTCGAGGACGAGTGCTTGCCAATACGTGGTAATCCACTACATAGCCTTCTTCTTTGCCCATCTCATAACTTTGTTTCCAGCCAGCGGCCAAGTGATCCATGTAGTTTTTAAATTGGCCCGACTTAACTTTAATTCCGTGAGTTTCCCTCACAGTCCCATAGGTGTAACTTGAATCCTTAGCCAGCACTAAAGTAGGCGTTGTAGCTAAGAGAGCTGCAGCGAATAATGTTGTTTTTATTAGTTTCATCTTTATTTCCTTTATAGAGTCACTCACTATGAGTCAACATTTGATGTAAACAGGGTGCTATTCGCTACAAACACCATCCCAGATTAACTCTCCGCCTGGGACAAATATTCAGGCGTCAGTCGTGTATTAATAATGGCGTGTAGATTGAGAAAGGGTCAATAAGGGGAGCGTTAATTTATCGTTAATAAAGCGTTATTTATTGGTCAATCAGAATATTAGAAGGCTTAGGTAGCAAGTCAGGCCAACCGTGTTTTGCCCATACGGCAAGTATGCCGATTTTCTTTGCAAAAGCCATGAAGTCAGGATGTAAGCGGACTTGACGAATGGGCTCGATATTTGACCATAGTGAGATAAGAGCGCCCATGCTGCCAAGAGTAATTTGTTGACCAACAGTTTTGAACACTATGCCTGCATTACCTAACCAGATAGCCGGTAACACAATGGTAATATCTGATTTATTTGACAAGGTCGCATACATCGTTTCTAGAACTTGGCAATGCTTCAGACCGTCTTGTTTCCGGCCGCTGCGTACACCTTTTGAAACGATATCCCAATAGGCATCCAACTCCTGCACTGTCATGGGTTTGTGCCCTGTTAGCGCAGTCATTATTGAGTTCATCATTAATCGCGTTTGAGCATATTGTTTTAATGCCAGTTCGAGTTCTCCCGCCGCTGCACTGGCTACTCCTAGCCATAAAGAGGGAAAGCCGACTGCAACTATTTTTTCGCCAACACGCCTGGCTGCGGCCACATCTTCTAAATTCAGTAAAGCTGTACTCAAATGTACAAGGTGGCGACCATTCAATGAGTCTTGCTCAACTGCAGCCGCAATATAGGGCATAGATTGCTGGGTAAGGCCACAATATGCTAAGAATGAACCAAGCCGAGCGAGTACCTCGGAATGATTAGGCTCCAGACGGTAGGCCTCAAATGCCAAGTCAAGTGCCGCTAGCGGGTCGTTTTGGGTCCACTTTTGGATCCCTAGCAAGACTAAAGCATGGCCTTGAGTGGGTAAAAGTTCGATCGCTTTGGTGGCATATTCTGCCATACGGGCAACAAAAGGCATTTTTTCTGCATAAGGCGTGAACACTGTCATGTAGGCATTCGCCTCTGCCAACGCGGTCCAACATTGTGCAAACTGCGGATCAATTTTAAGAGTCAGCTCTAACAACTCGACAGCGGTTTCTAACACCTTCGCCCACTATCCGTCTGGCTAAGGCACGACCTTGCATATACAAGTCGTATGCTTGAGGGTTAGCTGTTATTTCATTAATTTTAGGGGTAGCTAATGTCAAACCTAAAATGTCACTTAGCCCTTGCACGACAGCACCCGCTAGTCGTTCTTGTAATGCAAAAACATCACCTATCGTGCCCTTATAGCGATTTCCCCGGGTTTCAAATCCTGTTTTACCGTCGAGTAGCCGCACGTTAATTCGTACTTCATTACTTTGGACCTGCACCGAACCTTCAACCAAATGTACAGCACCTAGTATCTGCGCTATTTCAGGTAAAGAACGCTTGCTGTCTTTCAAACCAAACGAAGAACTCCGGCCCGCTATCATCAGTGTTGGAACTTGTCCTAGCATGGTGATGATTTCATCCACCATACCGTCTGCAAAATAGTTTTGTTCCGCAAGAGAAGTAAACGCCAGTACCACAATTTTGTTTTTTTGATCCTCCAACCCATGAGTTGTGGTGGTTTTTGAATTAGGTGCACGTCACTTCCAAGCATCAAACAAATTATTATATTCAGTTGTGGATTTTCGTTCCTCAAGCGCAGCAAGACCCGCCGTTACCACGTTTTTAAGCGCCGTTCCGTCTGAAGTCGATGATTATCTACCCACTGCTCAAATGCCTCACCAAAATTTAATCGATCGAGCAAAGGACGTCCGGCAATAGTCGTAAGCTGCTCTGCTGCCTTGCTTTAGTCAGCCTAAGCTAGAGAACGTTCTAAGCAAAATAAATCAGTAGGTATTGCCGTGCCGTTCAGGAATATTTGACTGCGGCTCACCACTAACACTGGGTCTTCTTGGTCAGCAAACATCTTGCCCAATTCTAGTAAACATTGACGCAAACTTGCCTTAGCCTGAGCTTCGACACGTCCGGCCACAATAAATGGCTAAAGAATTCTCGCTCTAGGGGTTCATCTGGCGCCAAACAGAGCATGGCTAAAATAGCCCGCGCACGCCTGTTGTTGATGATCTCTTGCGCATCTTTATCTTTCAGCCGAAATACACCAAAAACAGAGGCATGCATTTGCTTAGTGTGCGAATCCCCGATGTCTTGCCGTCGTCGTTCTCTCAACTGAGACCTATTAATATAATATATTTATGGGGATGGCGAATTGCCGAATGAATAAATATTGATAATACTAACTTTCCTATTTCCAATACGTAGCTCTTTGATATTGAATGAATAAAAGACATGACTATTTTTTGAACGTATAGGTAGTAAGATAATTTAGCAACATGAATATCGATTAAAAAATGAGTCTCCAGCACAGATCCATACCTGCGCGACTGACGAATATGGCTCCTACATCGAGTCAAGATGAAAGCGTTCCATAAACTTATCCTGCTTCGCTGCTTCCCCTAACCTTTCCAAACCTGAAACTAAATTATCCATATTCTCTGTCACAGCTAGTCTCCGTTGAAAACGTTTCCTCTCCGTCAGTCTCCTTCGCGCCAACCCATCACTAGCACCACCGTTTATGGCATTTCATCGATTGGTCGTATTGCCTCCCCTTCACTCCACAGAGTCAACACGCTTAAGTGGACATTTCGCAGCTCAATATTCAGCCTATGCTTTCCCTTGTCAACGCTTAACTCGACACCTTACGATGAAAGCCCATGACTCGAGATCTTGGCGGTGGATTACCTCACAAAGAAGAGGACTTGCATCCGAGACGGCCTCCGATCCACTCATCTGCCGATATATTTAGACGCTCTACGTGTCTTGATAAATTTTTTGCTGGACTCATGATAACACCACGCCAACAAAGAACAGCAACATAGCGGTAAAGAGCAGCATTACACCTTTAAATACAATATTGTAATAATGCTCAGCTATTTCAGGCAGACTTTTACCGTCTTTTTTGATGCTCATCGCACCTGAGAAATAATCGTGAACCGCACCGCCTAATACATTGCCTATCACAATCCAAACCAATGCCACTGGCCCATAAATCTCACCGAGCATAGGTCCAAAAATAGGCCCTACCCCCGCAATATTTAAAAACTGAATTAAAAAAGCACGAACAGGATCAATCGGCACATAGTCTACGCCCTCACTAAACGACTTTGTGGAGTAGCAACAGTTGGGTCGATCCCAACTTATTTTTCAACAAATGGACTATAAAATTTTTAACCGAGGATCAAGATGCTGATACAGATAATAAAGATGAGCATTACTACGTATATTTCTAGTTAGGGACCTGTGAAAAAGCGCAACAATCGCACGCTTTCTTTTATTTATTCGCTTATTTATTCATTCTCTGATTTAGCTTAATGACTTAAAAGAGAATCAAGGTTCTAGCGAGAGAATAACAAAATTAAACTCAACTAAAAAACACAAAAACCGACATTTAAAGTTAACTAACATGGCGGCTTTGTTAATCCCTTTAGCCACGGCGAAGGGCGAGTATTTTCTCGGGAATAGTTTCATCAGTGTAATCCGCCCAACCTGTAACCTGTTGCAACTGTGCTTGTACTGACAAGCGGTCGGCTAACTCGTTACCCTCTGTGCCTAAATGCGCCCTAACGTGGGTCATCTGTACTTTTCC
>JBLIIN010000107.1:0-5274 GCA_047635075.1 Methylophagaceae bacterium
ATGAGTATTGCGCACTCACTTTTTTTGATACTTTTATTTATCCCTTCATTATGGACTTGTGAGTCCTAAAACAAGGCATATGCCCCGATCGACTATTTTTTTAAGTCAAAAAACATATTAAAAAAGGTGGAGGAAATTAAGCCTTTCAATATGAAGACTAGTCTGTATATTTCAATCCTCTTAATGCAGTTATATATTTACGCAGTCATTGATTGTGTTGAATCTTGTCATATGGAGACAATCAAGTGAAATCAATTTTTCGTCCTGTTTTATCAGGTATTTGTTTATTGAGTGTTTCAGCTTATGGCTACGCTGAAGATATTATTTTTGATGATATGACTGTTACCACAACACGAAGTGAACGCTCCACATTGGAAGTCCCTGCCAGTGTTTTGAGAAAGTCTGGCAAGGAGGCGAAAGCAGACAGAGCGGTAACGCAGCGTGAGTTGTTAAACTCAATAGCGGGTGTTCGAATTACTCAAACGGGTTCGAATATAGGCCATACCACCAGTATTCGTTTACCGACAGGCACAAAAGCTTATTATTTGTTTTTACAAGATGGGGTGCCGGTCCAATCATCGGGGTTTTTTAATCACAATGGGTTGGCATTTACTAACTTTAGCTCAGCTGGGGCAGTTGAAGTCTTAAAGGGGGCAGGTACTGCCTTATATGGATCTGATGCTGTGGGTGGCACAGTTAATGTTATTTCAAACGATCCCATGAAAAACCTAGGGGTTGAGGGCTCACTTGAAATAGGGAATGATGGTTTTAGTCGGCAAAGTTTGACTGGAGGAACCGAGCTTGACGAACAATCAGCCATATCGCTGCATATTTCAAATGCTAATAGTGATGGCTTTCGTGATAATTCAGAATTTGATCGGCAAGAACTCTCTGTCAACTATGTGAATGACTTAAACCAAGATAACACCTTAAAATTCGCGTTAAATGCCAACAGATTTGACTCACAAATGACTAGTGATATTAGGGGTTTTAGAAACTTTAGGGATAACCCTGAAGCAGCTGGACGGAATGTAGAAAGAGTCCTTGAACAGGGTATCGATCCTATCCGCCAGTTTGATTATGCGAGATTAAATGCTGAGTGGCAGCATAAACTCAATGATACTGTCGATTTGAGTACGATTGTTTATTTAAGAAGTAACCAAAATCGTTACTCTGCGACATGGGAACAAAATGTGTCGAGAAATGACAATCAAGAAAAAACGGTAGGACTATTATTCAAAGCCGATATGGATTTTGGTCGTTTTAGAGTTATTTCTGGTGTCGACGTTGAATACACCCAAGGAGAGCGTGAGACGGTTCAAGAGTTCGATTTTGTCCCAACGGGATTTGGTCGGCCCGTCGCTGCCGGAACAATTTTTGATTATGATGTCGACTATAGAGCGTTAGCGCCTTACACTCGGGTCGAAATTGGTTTGTCTGATCAGTTAACTCTGGGCTTGGGTGCACGTTATGATATCAATCAATTTGACTATACTAACAATACCGATAACGGTGTTTATGAAAATACTTATTTCAGGCCTGATTCAGGTGAAGATCGCACTTTTAACCATTTTAGCCCTAAGGCCGATTTAAACTATCGTTTGACGGATAACCAAACGGTTTATGCAAGGTATGCAAATGGCTTTCGCGTGCCGCAAGTCAGCACCCTTTATTCTTTAAAATCTGATGAAAGAGCAGATAGCTTTGAGGAAGAAGTCACCAATACTTTTGAAATTGGGTATAAATTACGTCATGAGCAACATGCCTTAGAAACAGCTCTGTATTACCTAACGATTGACGATACTATTATTACGACTGAAGTGACAGATGATTTGAATGTGAATGTGAATGCAGGCAAAACATTGCACGCCGGTATTGAGGTATCTCTGGCCTCACAATGGACAGAGCAATGGGCGACAAAGGTTGCTTACAGTTTTTCAAGAAATGAATTCGATGACAGTGACGAACTTGGCCGTGATGGTGAACGCTTGGGTAATAATGAGCAAGCAAGAGCGCCAGAAAATCTCGCCAACGTTCGATTGATTTATACTCCGAATGCACTGCCTGGATTATTTGCTTTTGTGGAGTGGGAGCATATTGGTTCTTCATGGATGGATGATGAGAATACATTACGTTATGATGGCCACGACATTGCTAATATTAAAATGAACTATGAGGTAAACTCGCACTTGACCGTTTTTGGACGCGTGAACAATATTACAGATCGCTTATATGCTGAAAGTGCACGACTTCAGTTTGGCGAAGACTACACGCCGGGCGCACCAAGACAGGCCTTTGTGGGACTTGATTATAAAATCTAATTATATCGTGTGGTCTTTAGTAAAACTTAATGACTACGTCTAATGTTAAGAGGGATGGAGAGCACAGTGAATAAATTATGTTTAATGACGCTATTGTGTTTAGGTTTATGTCTCAATCTGCCGCCTGTTTTTTCTGAACAAATTAAAGTTGATTCAGCCGCCCCTGTTGTGACCACTTATTCTTCTGATAGTGTGATGAGCGTCGATGTTAAATATGTTGATGACACGGTGCATTTATTACTGGGTAAAAAGATTAATGGCGCCGATAGCCTCTGGTATCAAACTTCTGCTGATCAAGGTGAAACTTGGTCGGAAGCGATCAATATAACCAAAGGACAATCAATAAAGGCGAGAGTCACACGCGGAAATGATGCGCGTTTGGCGGTGCAAGGAGACCATGTTGTTGTCGTTTTTGGGAGCCGGAAAGAAGGTGCTCCTCATAGTGCTGGACCCATGATGGCGATGGCGTCTGACGATAGTGGACAAACCTGGCAGAAGATTAATTCACCAGCAGACTGGCTTGAAGGCTCACATGGTTTTTTTGCGATGGATGCCAATGCAGATGAAATGAGTTTAGTCTGGCTTGATAGCCGAACAACCAGAGGTGATGGCGCAACACAGGGCCTTCGTTATGCAAAAAGTATTGACGGTGGATTAACTTGGTCGGCTAACCAAACACTGGATGAACGGAGCTGTGCTTGTTGCTGGAATACGGCGCAATATCATAATGATGACTTTTATGTTTTATATCGAGATAAAGATCCTTCTGATATGACATTAGGAAAAATGAATACACAGCAAGAATGGCAAGCATTAAGTACTGTTGGTGAGTTTAATTGGGGTTTTCAAGGTTGTCCTCATATTGGTGGCAGTATTGCTTTTGGTGGCAAAGATAAATTGCTCCATAGCACTGTGGGGACAGGCCATTCAGAAAAGACAGGCACTTATTATTTAAGATCTGAGGATATGGGTAATACTTGGGCGACACCCGTTCGCTTGGGGGGGGAGACCGCAGTTCACAGTGATTTGTCAGTATCAGCGAATGGTGATGTGCTCGCGGCTTGGGACATGATTACTGAAACGGGTTTTCAAATAGTCGCTGCGCAATCTGATAATCAAGGGTTGGATTGGGCGGAGCATGTGATGCTTTCAGCTCCGGGAGTTGGGGCATCGCACCCTCGAACTGTCGCTCTTAAATCCGGGTTCTTAGTATTGTGGACTGAAGGCGAATCAAAAAAACCAAGTACGCTTCGGGTAGTTAAGCTCAATTAGTATGATGACTTTTCGGCTGTGGGCTTTGATTGGTTTTCTGGCGATGACGATGACAGTCTCAGCTCAAGAAGTGACGCCTTTTGTGAAAGGTTCTTTTTCTGCCATCCAGCAACAATACGACGGTAAGCCCTATCTTATTTTGTTCTGGGGCCAAGATTGTGCTTACTGTATGAGAGAGTTAGCCGTGCTGTCTCCGATATTGAAAGCGAATCCAAATATTACCTTAGTGACCGTTGCAACAGACCCTTTTTTAGATGAAAAATTTATTAGGGCAACAATGGGTGAGTTTGATTTAATTGAATCCGATCACTGGGTGTTTGCTGATGATTATCCGGAAAGGCTGTATTTCGATGTGGAAAAACGATGGCGTGGCGAACTGCCATTGACGTTTTTATCTGATGGTCAGAGGCTAGTCCGAAAAAGTGGTTTGTTGAAAGAAGCGGATATCGCAGCTTGGTTAGATTCGATAAAATAATTTTTGATTCATTGAATATATTGCCCTACAATTAGGCAATTGTATTATGTTATTACTGTGTTGTATTTTGAATAGCTCCTGATTGGTGTCTGTCAGTAATTTACGTAGATTAAGCAGCGGAGTCTAATAGGGGTACTAAATGATCGATCCTAAAAAAATTGAAGAAGTGGTTCAAGGTATAGCAAGTGCTTTGCCGCCCGGGTTAATGGCTATGCAAGCAGATGTCGAAAAGAACATTAAATCAGCACTGAGTGGCATGTTTGCCAAATTAGACTTAGTGACGCGCGAAGAGTTTGATGTGCAAACGCAAGTATTACTTCGTACGCGTGAAAAATTAGAGCTACTTGAACAGCAAGTAGCTGAGTTAAGCCAGCCCCAAGATAAAGAATAAAATATAATCATGTCAGAGTTTAATAATGTCACGATAACCCGTGAAGCGAACGTTTATTTCGATGGTAATGTGACAAGCCGAGCAGTGACCTTTGCTGACGGCACGACCAAAACCTTGGGTATTATGATGCCCGGTGACTATACTTTCGGTACGGTTAAAGCTGAATTAATGGAAATTTTAGCGGGCGAGTTAACATATCGTTTAGCTGGGACAGAGCCGTGGCTGACTGTGAAAAGTGGTGAATCTTTTAATGTGCCTAGTCACTCATCATTTGATCTTAAAGTCGCTGATCTGGCTGATTACTGTTGTTCATACTTCGATTAAGAGTGTGAATAACTTAGATTAATCAGGGCCGCTTTTAGCGGCTTTTGTTTTATCGGTGCGGCACTGGTAAATTACAGTAAACTAACTAGATAAGGATATCTATATGAGTGTGGCAACGGTGTTTAGTCGTGCGATAGTGGGCATGGAAGCACAAGTCGTGACAGTTGAAGTTCATTTGTCGAATGGGTTACCAAGCTTATCAATAGTGGGTATGGCTGAAACGGCAGTCAAAGAAAGCAAAGACCGTGTTCGCAGTGCTCTACTCAATAGTGAATTTAGCTTTCCCCCACAGCGCATCACCATTAATTTAGCCCCTGCTGACTTGCCCAAAGAAGGTGGCCGTTTTGATTTGCCGATTGCTTTGGGTATTTTGGCAGCATCAGGTCAAATTCCTATTGAGTCCTTAAAAAACAGGGAGTTTATTGGCGAGTTGGGTTTAACAGGTGAGTTGCGTTCAGTTCGGGGTGTATTACCGACAGCGCTAGCAGCCA
>JBLIIN010000108.1:0-5225 GCA_047635075.1 Methylophagaceae bacterium
AAATCAGTTGCTGGAGACGAGTTAAGGCATCTTGACGGTTTTTTTCTTGAGTTCGCCATTGCTGTGCTTTGATCACAACACAACCTTCTTTGGTGATGCGATTATCTGATGATAACAAAAGACGTTGTTTTATGTGTTCGGGTAACGAGCCATTTTTTATATCAAAACGAAGATGAATAGCTGAGGCTACTTTATTAACATTTTGGCCCCCTGGTCCTTGTGCACGAATGGCGGTTAGGCAGATTTCATGACTAGGTATAGTGATATTTTGTGTAATCTTTAGCATCAATCTTCCTTGTAACAGATGTTTACCTTACGTGATGTCATCGACAATTAGTCTACGTGATTGTGCTTAGCCAAAATAAGAGTCATGTCAGGTTCAAGGGCACTTTTGCTCTATAGTGAAGCTAGGTTGTGGTTATTAAGGTGGCAGAAAAATAAGATGGATCATGCTATTAAATTGGTTGTAAGTATTTTATTCGTGGGCTTCATTGCTGCCTTTTATGCATTAATGCACATCGATTTGAATCAGTACAAAGAGCACATCGAAGAGACGACTTCTGATGCGATAGGTCGGCAACTGAAGCTGGAAGGAGATGTGTCGATTGCTTGGTCTATAGTACCTACACTGATTATTGAGAAAGCCACATTGTCTAATGCAAAATGGAGCTCTATTCCTGAAATGATATCGCTGGATAAGCTTGAAATACGTTTAGCGCTATACCCTTTGTTAAAGCGTGAAATTGAAGTAACAAAGATTTTGCTAAAAAATCCGAGAATCGTGGTTGAAACGAATAAAGAAGGTGTCGGTAATTGGGTACTTGACTCTAGTTCTGAACCAATTGGAGAAGTTGATGAAAATAAGGCTTTGTCGATTGAATCGATTATAGTGACTGAGTTAGATATCGAGCAAGCCCACATCACTTATATCAATGGTGTGACAGGCGACAAAAAACAACTCTTAATCGAGAGGTTATCAGTTGATGTGGCCGATTTAGAAAAGCCGATAGAAATTCTTTTCAAAGCCTTTATGGATGATATTCCTTTGACTTTGCATGGCCAATTTGGTGGTGTGAGAGCATTGACTGAAAATACCTATTCTTTAGTCGATTTGAAAGCGAATGTTGGAGGTGTTGAACTTGATATTAAAGGTAACATTGCCAAACCACATGATGGGAAGGGGGCGTTATTGGCCGTTGAATTGAAGGCCTCTTCCTCAGGTTTGTCGGACTTGTCTGGTCATGAATTCCCCGCTTTTGGTAATGTATTAATAGAGGGTGATATTGCTAGTGACATTGTGAGTGAACAACTGACGCTGGATTTGTCGGGTGGTATGGAAGGGCTTAATTTTATTTTAGCAGGACAAATTGCTAAGCCTGCTGAAGGCCGAGGTGTTGCAATTGATGTCGACTTGAAGACGGACTCATCAACGTTGTCATTATTGTCTGGTTCTGATGTACCACCAATAGGCAACATCAGCTTGAAAGCTGACGTTGGCAACGATTTGAAAACTGAGGTCATTACTTTGGATTTAACGGCTGTGGCTGAGGGCCTAAAACTGTTCGTTAAGGGACAAGTTGTCGATCCTAAACAAGTCGATGGCATTGCGCTAGAAATGAATGTGGAAACCAATTCATCTACTTTAAGTGCTATGTCAGATATAGAGTTTCCTCCATTTGGTGATGTGAGATTGTTTGGTAATCTATCCCGTGAGGGCCATGTTTATCAGTTTAAGAACTTTAGTTTAAATGCGGGAAAAACTGATCTTAAAGGTGATATTCGTGTCTCGTTAACTCCCGATAAACCTAACGTGACAGCAACATTGATCTCTAAAAAGATTGATTTGACGATATTAGAAGAAGAGACTGAATCTGAGTCATTTGATACTAATCCGGGTCATCTTTTTTCAGATGAGCCTCTGGTTTTTGATGTGTTGAATCAGTTTAACGCGAAAGTAACAGTCAACGTCGGTGAGATTAACACCGCCAGTATTAACTTGAACAAACTCGATATTGGGATTGAATTACAAGAGGGACGTTTACATATATTACCCTTGGAAGTGGCTTTTGCGGGTAGTGAGCTCAAAGGGTATATGGACTTGAATGCACAGAATGCTGACATAATATTGGATACGGAAATGCAGGTAAATGGTTTTAAACTCCAGGGGGTTAAGGCATTAGAAGACAGTATTACTGGTGGTAATACAGATGTTTTTTTTCAAGCTAAAGCGAGTGGAATATCAGTGAGAGGCATGATGGCTGGCTTAGATGGCAAGGCGATCATTAAAGTAGGAAAGAGCCAAATCGCTGATGGGACCTTAGATTTATTGGGTGCGGACTTTTTTGCTGAATTGTTTGGTATGTTAAACCCTTTAGCGAAACAAAAAAAAGGGACAGAATTGGCTTGTGCAGTGGTTAATTTCAATATTCAAGATGGCATTGCAACGGCTAAAAAAGGCATCGCAGTTCAAACGGGAAAATTAAATATTGTTGGTAATGGCACAATAAATTTAAAAAATGAGGCAATAAAAATTGCAATTAAACCTGAAGCTAGGACGGGTATTGGGATCAATATTAGTCAATTAGCGGGGTTAGTTAAAGTAGGGGGAACACTGGCGAATCCGGCTACCCAAGTTGATCAGGCGGCTGTTTTGGCAGCGGGCTTGTCTGGGGCAGCTGCGATTGCAACAGGGGGGGTGTCGATTGTTGCTCAAGGCCTGGCTAATCGGGGTACTGCTGATGCTGATCCCTGTAGAACCGCGCTGGGTAATCGATAGTAGCTCTATTGTCGTAATAAATCGATAATAGGTTGCGTATCTGGTTTGATGTCACGCCATAAATTAAATGATTCAGCAGCTTGTTCGATTAACATCCCTAGGCCGTCGATTGTCTTGGCAGCTTGTAGTGTTTTTGCCCATTGAATGAATGCGGTATCCGTATCACCGTACATCATGTCATAACAATAAGTTTGTTTTGAGATTGTCTCCATCGGGATAGGAGGCGTTTGACCTTGAAGGCTAGCAGAAGTGGCATTGATAATAAGATCGAATGGACCTGATACTTTTTCGAACGCTGAGGCTGAGAGAACTTCATTAGCAAAGAGGTACACTAAATCGTGGGCTTTGCTGACCGTGCGATTGGCGATGACCAACTCGGCGGGGTTATAGCCTAAAAGTGGATGAATAACCCCTCTTGCCGCGCCTCCAGCCCCAAGGAGTAAGATACGTTTACCAGCAAGAGTAATACCGTGATTCAGGGTTAAATCTTGGCAGAGTCCTGCGCCATCAGTATTGTCTCCATATCGGCTTCCATCGGGATTGAAAACAAGGGTGTTGACGGCCCCTGCTAAGGTTGCTCGCTCACTTTTATCAGCAAGGCCTTGCCATACTTTTTCCTTGAACGGTATTGTGATATTAAGGCCTTTGACTCCTCCTTCTTGTAGCGTCCTCAAGCCGTTTTCTAAACCGTCGAGTGGGATTAGTTCGGCACTGTAACAAATATTATGTCCGACCTGTTTAGCAAATTCTTGATGGATAAAAGGTGACTTACTATGCCCAATGGGATTACCAATGACGGCATATTTATCTGTCATTATTGCTTGGCCAGTTGTTGGGCAACGTCTTTAGAAAAGTAGGTCAAAATCCCATCAGCACCCGCGCGCTTGAATGCGAGCAGACTTTCCATCACGGTTTCTTGTTCATCTAACCAACCATTTTGAGCAGCGGCTTTTAACATAGCGTATTCACCACTGACTTGATAAACGAAGGTTGGTTTTTGGAAGGTGTCTTTGACTCGTCGAAGAATATCGAGGTAGGGCATTCCGGGTTTAACCATTATCATGTCTGCCCCTTCATTAATGTCGAGAGCAACTTCATGGAGTGCTTCATCGCTATTGGCCGGGTCCATTTGGTAGCTATATTTATTACCTGTTCCAAGGTTGCCCGCAGATCCAACTGCGTCGCGGAAAGGGCCGTAAAAACTTGATGCATATTTGGCAGAGTACGCAAGGATTCGGGTATGGATATGTCCTTGTGTCTCAAGCGCTTGTCGGATGGCACCGATTCGACCATCCATCATGTCAGAAGGTGCAACAATATCTACCCCTGCTTCTGCGTGTGAAACAGCTTGTTTAATGAGGACTTCGACGGTTTCATCATTGATGATGTAACCATTTTCATCGGTGAGACCATCTTGGCCATGGGTCGTGAAGGGGTCTAAGGCGACGTCAGTAATCAATCCAAGTTCTGGAAACTCTGCCTTTATTGCGCGCACTGCTCGTTGTGCTAAACCGTCGGGGTTGAAGGCTTCTCGAGCATCTAGTGTTTTGACATCATCGGGGGTGACAGGAAAGAGCGCCATGGCTGGAATGCCAAGTTTGTGGATTGTCTCGGCTTCTTTAAGCAAAAAATCGATGCTAAGACGGTTTATCCCAGGCATCGAATTGATTGCTTGTTTTTGTTGTTGTCCTTCAAGCACAAAGCAGGGGTAAATTAAGTCTTTAACGGTCAGTGTGTTTTCGCGCATCAGGTCACGAGAGAAGGTATCTTTTCTCAGACGTCGAGGTCGTTGTGTTGGAAAACCGGTGTTGGCAAAAGGCTGAGTCACAGTGATTCCTTGCGTTGATTTGATTCAATATTAGCAAACTTTGTTACATTTCATAGAAAATATAATCTCTGATATGTAGAGGAGTGTCATGGAAGAGCCGAACCGGTGATGTACAAATGAATTCTTCTGGTCGACTTAAAGATAATGTTGCGTTTGCAAAAGCCAAGATAGAGCAAGCGGCTGATCAGGGATTGGATTTAGTTAGTTTCCCAGAAACCTTTATTTAAGTTGGTGAAAACCATCCTGAGAAACATCAGGTTGCACAGAGCGTGGAAGGTGACCTGATTCAAAGTTTTCGTGAGATGGCCAGTCGGCATGATATGCCAATTTTACTAGGCAGTATTTATAAAAAGACTCCTGATGAAGACAACCGTTTATACAAGACATCGATTCTTATTAATCGCCAGGGTGAGTTAACGGTGTTTATCGGAAGATTCATCTGTGTGATGCGCTAACACTGGGCTATGATGAGTCAGTGGGCATTAAGCTAGGAAACCTACCGGTTGTTGTTGATCATGAAATCGGTAAGTTGGGACTAAGTATCAGTTCCGGTCTGCGGTTGAGAGTTGTATCGCCATTTGTCAGCAAAAGGAGCCGAGGTTATTTATGTGCCTTCTGTTT
>JBLIIN010000109.1:0-5198 GCA_047635075.1 Methylophagaceae bacterium
CGAGATATAGCCCGTAGGCAAGAAACTGCTCACTTGATTAACCAAGCAGCCGAAATACGTAATATTACTCATCGTCAGGTTGAAGAAAGTGTTCGCTTGTCTTGGAATGCACTAATAACTGTCGAGGGTCAGATGGATTATTTTAGGCTACATGTAGCCTCAAGTGTGAAATCTCGTGATGCTTACCGACAGCAGTTTGGTTTAGGACAGAGAACATTATTGGATTTACTTGACTCGGAAAATGAGGTTTTTGTTTCTAGTCAAGCCCTAGTAAATGCTGAGTTTGATCAGCTCTTTTCGATGTATCGAGTCATTAATAGTATGGGAGCATTAATCAAAACAATGGAGGTCGCTTTGCCGAGCACTGCAATTACTTTGGCGGAGTAACCACCCAGACAGAACTAGTAACGAAAAATAGTCGTGACAGCTGCCGTTTTTTTTAGCAAGAAATGAGAAATAGCTCACGAACTTTCCTTGTTTTGATTGGGCCGTGATATGATAACTGCTTGGTAAAAACAGACGGTTTTAGATAAATTCATGAGTAAAGAATCTTCGTACAGTTACGAACAACTTTTAGAATGCGGTCATGGTCAGATGTTTGGCCCTGGCAATGCCCAATTACCCACACCTAATATGCTGATGATGAATCGTATTTCGCATATCGCTAATACAGGTGGCGCCTACGGTAAAGGTGAAATTATTGCTGAACTAGATATTTCACCTGACTTATGGTTTTTTGATTGTCACTTTCCCGGTGATCCCGTTATGCCAGGCTGCCTTGGTTTAGATGCGATGTGGCAGTTGGTTGGGTTCTTTTTAGCCTGGGATGGTAACCCGGGTCGCGGACGAGCGCTGGGTGCTGGCGCAGTGAAATTTACAGGGCAAATTCTACCAACGGCGAAAAAAGTGACTTACAAACTAGATCTTAAACGAGTCATCGCTAGAAAATTAGTCTTAGCAATTGCTGATGGTTCGGTCTCAGTGGATGGTCGTGAGATATATACGGCTAAGGATCTTCGCGTTGGTCTATTCACTTCTACAGCTGATTTTTAGGAAGCCGAAATGAAACGTGTTGTTGTTACAGGGTTAGGAATTACATCATGTCTTGGCTTAGATGCTGAGTCAGTGACAGAGTCACTTAGAACAGGTCGTTCTGGTATCAAATTCAAGCAGACATACGCTGACATGGGTTTTCGCAGTCACATTGCAGGCTCAGTAGACATTGATTTTAAGGAACATATTGACCGAAAAGTATTACGTTTTATGGGCGACGCTGCTGCTTACGCCTATATTTCCATGCAACAAGCAATAACTGATGCGGGATTAACCGAACAGCAAGTCTCGAATCCACGTACAGGCCTAGTGATGGGATCAGGTGGTGCCTCGTCATCGAATCAAGTGGCAGCTGCAGATATCCTACGCGACAAAGGCTTACGTCGAGTTGGGCCCTATCGCGTCACTCAAGTCATGGGCAGCACGACCTCTGCCTGTCTAGCCACACCCTTTAAAATTAAGGGCGTAAATTACTCCATGTCCTCTGCTTGTGCCACGAGTGCGCATTGTATAGGTAATGCAATGGAACAAATCCAGTTAGGCAAACAAGATATTGTATTTGCGGGGGGAGCAGAAGAAGAACATTGGACAATGAGTTCATTATTTGATGCCATGGGTGCGCTGTCTACAAAATATAATGACACACCAGAAAAAGCCTCTCGTGCATATGATGCGAACCGTGATGGTTTTGTTATTGCTGGTGGCGGTGGTGTTTTAGTATTAGAAGAATACGAGCACGCAAAAGCACGCGGAGCAAAAATATACGCAGAGTTAACAGGCTACGGTGCAACCTCGGATGGCTACGATATGGTCGCCCCGTCAGGTGAAGGTGCTATTCGTTGTATGGAACAGGCAACCTCAACTGTAAAAGCATCAATTGATTACATTAATGCGCATGGTACCAGTACACCAGTGGGTGATTTAGCTGAGCTTGGGGCAATTAAACAAGCCTTTGGTAAAAACATACCAATTGTAGGCTCGACTAAATCATTATCCGGCCATTCGTTAGGTGCGGCAGGAGTTCAAGAAGCAATTTATAGCTTATTGATGATGGAAAACGATTTTATAGCGGCGTCCGCTAATATCGATACTTTAGATCCTGAAGCTGATGGCGTGCCCATTATTCGGGAGCGTAAAGACAACGCCGGATTAAAGACCATTATGTCGAACAGCTTTGGTTTCGGTGGCACCAATGCGTGTTTAGTGTTCGAAAAATGTGACGATTAACGAGATATTATGCTCGATGAAAAAGGCCATTCATAGTGGCTTTTTCTACTTACACTAGGTCATTGTCGGTGATGGGTCCATGTTTACCTGCCAATGAGGATTGTATCAAATTGATTAGTTGAGCTTTTTTGTCTGGATCATCTAAATGCTTAGAGCTAAAAGTAATACCATATTGTTTCGCATATTGCTGAACTAACATCACTAAAACTGTTTCATCTTCCACAAAAAAATCTCCCATCAGGTTTAAAAGTCTTATTATAAAGGGCTTAGACAAATTAAAGAATGCAATAATGAAGTTACATCACCAAATCCAAGGAGAAGGCAGGCCACTGCTTATTTTGCATGGCCTATTCGGTTCATCCTGTAATTGGCGTGGGATTGCAAATCGGCTAGCTGATGGCTGTAAAGTTGTAACAGTTGACCTAAGAAACCATGGACTATCGCCACATAGCGATATTGTCAGTTATCCATCTATGGCCAATGATATTGCGGAATTGATTGTAGACCTGAACTTAAATCAGGTCGATATCATCGGGCATTCGATTGGTGGTAAAGTCGCAATGACATTGGCAGGACAATATCCAGCTATTGTTAATAATCTCATCGTGGTTGATATAGCACCTAAGGCTTATATAGATAGGCATAGTGATATTTTTGAAGCTTTACTGGCCATAGACTTAAAACAAGTGACGAAACGTGGTGATGCGGACAATGCTTTATCAGCGACAGTAGACAATAAAGTCATTCGACAATTTCTACTGAAGAACTTAACGCGAGAAGAAAATGGGTTCATATGGTGCTTGAATTTAAGTGTCTTATCGGAACAGTATTCAATGTTAATCGAACCAGTCTGTGAGCACCAAAATATTAACCAACGCAGTTTATTTGTGCGTGGAGGACGCTCCGATTATATAGAAAATGATGATATTGAGATCATTAAGCAACAATTTTCTGACGTAACGGTCGTAACGTTAGAGCAAGCAGGTCATTGGCTACATGCGGAGTTTCCTGACCAATTTATAACAGCGATACGACGGTTTTTGAGTTATGATTAAGATTGAGCTACTAGACAAACTAATTGAATTTCGTAAAGAGCGTGATTGGGAGCAGTTTCATTCACCTAAAGAACTTGCAATTTCAATTTCGATCGAAGCCGCGGAATTACTTGAATGGTTCCAATGGAAAAGCCCTGAGCAGGTACAACATCAATTAAATACTGCAAAACGCCAAGACTTAGAAGATGAAATTGCTGATGTTGCCATTTATCTTAGTTATCTATGCCACGACTTAGACGTTGATATCAATAAAATTATTGAGGCCAAGTGCAAAAAAAACGGCGAAAAATACCCACTTGAGAAAGTAAAAGGACGTAACGATAAATACACGGATTACATCTAAGCCTTACTTGGGATACAACAATGACAACATGTTGTATTGGTACTTCACATGTTTATGTGTTTTATATAGAAGAGTTATCGATTTATGAATACCATTGTTTTTCTAATTCAATGTCCTGATCAAAGCGGACTATTAGCCGGTATTAGTGGCTTTTTTGCTGCACGCGAATACAATATTTTGCATTGCCAACAGTACTCCGATTTATTGGAGGGCCAATATTATATGCGTGTGAAGTTGGAGGATAACAGTCAACTAGACAGATTGAAATTAGGACAACAATTTAAAGCTTATGCTGATAGCTTGGAACTTAATTGGTCTGTGCACTATTCAAATAGACCTTATCGTGTTGCTTTATTAGTTACAAAGGCATCGCATTGTCCTTATGATTTATTATTGCGTGAGCTTGAAGGTGAGTTGGATTGCCAGATTCCATTAATTATTGCTAATCATGCCGATTTAGAAAAGATGGCCAATCAGTTTGATAAGCCGTTTCATCATTTACCCGTTAGCAAAGATACAAAAGCCAAACAAGAAGCCCAAATTAAAGTATTGCTAGCAGAGTATCAGATAGATGTAATTGTCATGGCCCGTTATATGCAGATTCTTTCAAAGCAGTTTGTTGAAGAGTTTGCTGGCCGAGTGATCAATATTCATCATGGTTTCTTACCCGCATTCCAAGGGGCAAGACCGTATCACCAAGCTTATGATCGTGGCGTTAAGATCATTGGTGCCACATCGCACTATGCGACAGCTGATCTAGATGAAGGCCCTATCATTGAACAAGATATTCAACGTGTTAAACATGACCATAGTCCAGAAGACTTGGTGTTGATTGGTAAGGATATCGAGCGGCTTGTGTTGGCGCGTGCAGTAAAAGCCCATATTGAACATCGCATTATTATTTCAGGTCTTAGAACCATCGTATTTTCTGAAGGCGGTTAATGCTTTAGTTCGTCTACAAAGACCAAAGTAGGAGATAGGATACAAATATAGAACTAAATCATTGTTTCCACCCCAAATACCAATATAATCTAAAAGCTATAGCCTAATTAATCTAGGTCAGATTTAAGATGGAGTTGAGGTGGAAAGAAGTAAATTGTCTAGCGAAGGACAGCAAGTAGCAACATTATTAGAGGCACAAATCTAACAAAAAATGATCGATGTGCCGGTGTTGCCAGAAGTCGCCAATAAAGCAATACTCCGCGTCAACAGCTATTGCGATGGCAAATTTGTTTCAAATTGGTCAGTTAGCGATGTTATGTCGTGCAAAAGTTGATAGCTTTATTGGTAACACATTGAACTAGCCATCCTTAGCCAAGGCCTATCGTATTGCAGCATTGGAAATCATTTCAAAAAGGCCAAAATAGCAGATGCCACAAAAAACAATCATGATTACTGGTGCAACCTCAGGCTTTGGAGAAGCAATAGCGAGACTATTTGCAAAACAGGGTTGGAAACTAATACTAACCGGACGCCGTCAAGGGCGGTTAGATGATTTGAAGACTGAATTAGGTGCGGAC
>JBLIIN010000110.1:0-5142 GCA_047635075.1 Methylophagaceae bacterium
ACTCACGTATTGAAAATTTATTTGGAATCAAAGCCGAAGATATTCTTGGCAAAACTGACTACGACTTTTTTGATAAGGCAATAGCAGACTCTTTTAGGTTACATGACAAGGCTGCCATGCAATCTGACAGCCCATTAGTCAATGAAGATCAGATCACTTTTGCTGATGGTCATACGGAACTGATAGAAACAACCAAAACACCCATGTTTGATGAAAGTGGGAAAATTATTGGTGTGCTCGGCATAGGCCATAACATCACCGAGCGCAAGCAGGGTGAGGTCGAGTTAGAACAGATGATTAAGTTAAAAACAATAGAACTAAGAGAGAGCCAAGAACGTCTGGCCTTCGCTGTTGAGGGCGTTGGCGATGGCATTTGGGATTGGAATATACAAACCAATCAAGTCTTCTATTCTAAACGCTGGAAGGAAATGCTCGGGTATGCTGAAAATGAAGTTAAAAATGAGTTCTCCGAATGGCAACGTTTAGTCCACCCAGATGATAAAGACATCGCTTCATATAGAGTTAGAGAGTTTTTGAAAAATAAAACCAAAAAATATGAATCAGAATTCAGGATGCAACATAAGAATGGACAATATCTCACTATTCTTGCACGTGCCTTTGCTATTGAAGATGAAGATGGAAAAACAATTAGTTTGCTTGGCACTCATTCTGATATTACTGACCGCAGGCTAACTGAAGAAAAACTCAAGCTCGCTGCCAGCGTGTTCAGTCACGCCGGTGAAGGCATCACCATCAGTGATGCGACACAGACAATCATTGATGTTAATGATACTTTCACTGCCATCAGTGGGTATACCCGCCAAGAGGTTCTCGGCCAGAGTCCACGTATGCTTCAATCGGCAGGCAGGCAGTCAGCTGAGTTCTATGCTGCGATGTGGCACAAAATTAATACTACTGGCTCTTGGACAGGTGAAGTCTGGAATCGTCGTAAAAACGGTGGCGTATATGCCGCAAAACTTACCAAGAGTGCCGTTAAAGATGATGCCGGAAAAGTAAGTCATTATGTCGCGTTTTTTTCTGATATCACAGAGCAAAAAGAGCATCAAAGTCAACTCGAATGGATGGCTAATTACGACGGGTTAACTAATATGCCTAATCGCACGCTACTTGCTGACCGTCTAAATCAAGCTATTTTAACAGGCAAGCGCCAGCAAAACTCACTCGCAGTGGTCTTTTTGGATTTAGATGACTTTAAAGAAGTCAACGATACTCATGGTCATGATGTCGGAGATGACCTCCTAATCGCATTATCACTGCGGATGAAAGCCGCATTACGTGAAGGTGATACCTTAGCCCGAATTGGTGGCGATGAATTTGTTGCTTTACTGCCTGACTTAGCCCGTGTTGAAGACTGCCAGCCTGTCATAAAGCGGTTGCTATTGGCTACCTGTGAGCCCACCACAGTCAGTGACTTGGTGTTGAGGGTATCAGCCAGCATTGGGGTGGTATTTTGTCCCAGTGATGGTGCAGATGCTGACATGCTCATGCGTCAAGCTGATCAAGCGATGTATGGTGCTAAAAAGAAAGGTAAGAACTGTTTCCACTTTTTTGGAAGCGCCGAAGATGATGCTTAAGTATTCAGAGAGGAAGTATTGTTAATATCCGTGCGGCATTCGATAGGCATGAGTTCGCCTTGTTTTACCAGCCTAAGGTGAATATTTCGATGGGGGGAATAGTGGCGGCGAGGCCTTAATCCTTTGGCAACACCCTGAACGCGGTTTATTGCCACTAGGTGATTGTTTGCCTATCATCGGAGGTCACCCTATTAGTCTAGCGGTGGGTAATAGGTCATAGACACTGCGCTGAGTCAAATAAGCCAATGGCAAAGTACGGACGTCAGCCTCAATATTGGCGCCCATCAGTTACAACAAATAGACTTCGTGACACGCCTAGAGGACTTGTTGGCAGATTATCCTGATGTGTCGCCCGGCGATTTAGAGTGAGAGGTGCTGGAAAGCACGGCATTAATTGATGTCAGGTATATCTACGTGTGTATGTAGGCTTGCGAGGACCTAGGTGTAAAGTCTGCTCTAGACGACTTTGGCACCGATTATTCATCTTTGACTCATCTTAGACGCCTG
Source organism: Methylophagaceae bacterium (assembly GCA_047635075.1). Lineage (GTDB taxonomy): Bacteria > Pseudomonadota > Gammaproteobacteria > Nitrosococcales > Methylophagaceae. Next base: position 2,103 of record JBLIIN010000110.1, read on the forward strand.
CCTACCAGTTTGATTAGAATAGACTAGGGTTTTGTGCGAGATATGTTGGTTGACCCTGATGATTTAACAATTGTTAAAGTGTTATCAGTTTGGTTGTGAATTAGGACAAGGTTATGGGATTGCCCGACCAATGCCTGCTAGTGATATTTCTGATTGGTTGATGAAATGGAAGGCCGATGATGCTTGGCTTGTCTTTAGTGTTGAATAACATCAGGCTCGTTTCGGCTCGAATGCCGATATTTGAGTTAACCATCCCTTACTAGCCTTGAGTTTTAACTGTCGAGGCAATATGCTAAATCTGCACTGAAAGAAACAGGCAGCAGCATTAACGACTTCCGCTGGGTATTTTCTGGGACTTAAGGTCAGAATAAAAAACAATTAACTACACGGCTCTAGTTGAAGAGATGTCTGTGTGGTTTAATGTCTGATATTGTAAATAAGATAAGCTCAAATATTACTACTATCCAAGGCATTTCAAAAAACACCTTTTTGTTGAGTGCATACAATTCGGGCTTAATTTTTAGGTCACAGTCAATGAGATAAGCGGTGGCGGAAACAAAACCGTGAATCTTAGGTCAGATATTAAGAAGTACACTCTGGAAACCGCTTAAAGATAATGAGATTTGAAGTATCAAGAATAAATGCTGTCGATGACTTTCGTTGTTTGGTCAGGCCCTACTTAAGGGCGTATGTTAGATCAAAACACACTTACTATTTAGAGTCGGCCTTCTGTTTTCTTTTAATAACGTGGAATATTTAACATTAAAATAGAGACTTAAATCTATCTGGCAAATTGATACTGTCAGGAAGTCCTTTTATACTTCTCAGATGGAATAGATTTACAGTTGACCTTATTCAACGAGAAGCAGCTGCATGGTGTCAGGCCGCTTGAAAAAAAGACTGACAAGGTCTTACTGACCTGCAACATCAATTAATTCATTCACCTACTAATAAAGCTTTTGACCTTATGATAGAAGTAGCACTTTTCCCCATACCCGATTCAGTTAATTTTCCTGGCGTGCCAATGCCGTTGCATGTTTTTGAGCCGCGTTATCGAAAAATGGTGAAATATTGCATTGACCACAATGTGATGATGGGCGTTTGCCATACTGAAAAAGTGATACACGCCAATCCGCGTGAGCAGACTCAGGAAGAGGTACTCAATAGTAATCAATCGACTTACAAGCCATGCGCTGTCTTTTCTGCCGGAACGGTGGAGCTTCTGGAGGAGATGGATGATGGACGCTTGGCAATAATGGTTAATTTTGAAACTCGACTGAAGCTAGAACAAGAAAAGCAAACCTTACCCTTTACTATTTGGGCTTGTGAGCCTTATGAAGATGACCCGATTGAGGATGTCAGCTCAGCAGGGTTATTAAAGCAAAGTCATGAAAAGATCATGCAACGCTTATTGACAATCAGCCATGGCAATGATGAAATGCAAGAAATGCTAGTGGGAGAACAGTGGCAAAATATGACACCGGTAGAGTTTAGCTTTTTGGTGAACGGTCTGATTGGTATGCCTGCAGAAATCAAGCAAGACTTACTAGAAATGAGGAACCCACAACAGCGATTAGATGCAATATTGGAAATGGTAAATTCTATTCAACAAACCCTAAATGATTAATACCCTTGTCTGTTATACCAAAGCTATTGAATTCTTCTAGTGCACACATAGGAGAATGAGATGCATACACTTTTAACTGCTTTGATACCAGGTTCAAGGGTTTGTATACTGTTTATAGGTTTAACAGCCATAGTGCCAATCTTACATGGGAGAGAGCATCATCCAATGAAAACACTCTTTGAATTTACAGGTCAAAATGCCAGTTTGGAATGGCGCTCGAACAATGATGATGTGATGGGTGGCTTCTCTACAGGTAGGGCAGAGATTATAGAACAGGGAATGTTGTTTCAGGGTAAGTTATCTTTAAAGAACAATGGTGGGTTTTCATCGATATATTCTCGTGGCAATTATGATTTGTCTGATTTTTCCGGTATCAGATTAAAGGTACTTGGTGATGGACGCACTTATCAATTACGTTTAGAAAGTGATGCTGTCCTTTCACCACGCAGACCCGTTAAATTTAGCAGTGAATTTAAAACCACGGAAGGTCAGTGGATAGAGATCTTTTTGCCGTTCAGTGGCCTTAATCAAACGTGGCGAGGCCGTCAGCTCTCAGGGCACTCATTTAATCCACGGGACATTCGAAAGATTGGCATTATGCTTGCTGATAAAAAGCGGGGCGAATTTGACCTTAAAATTGCATTTATTGCAGCTAATTAGAACTTTCTAGTTCAGTAAAGGCTCGGTTTAGCGACAACGGTTTCATATTGTTACTTATTCATCACTTTTTCTTGGGAAATCAAAACTTACCATGGCATAAATCAACAATTAGTTAGGCGCTGTTCCCAATACTAGGCAGCGACCTTCGATGATTTTTTTGTTTGTGGTTATACTGACCGAGAGAGTTTGCACAGAGTGCTATTTAAGATAACCTGTTCATCACATTATTTATATTATTTCAGGAATTTAAGGTGTCAAAAAAACTTTATATTGTTCTCGCGGTGGCATTAGTCGCTTTTTACGTTTTTTTGACTTATGCGCCATCAATGAGTGAAGCTGAGTTGGCGCTTGGTAAACAAGAGAGTATGGATTATTTGGCGGCGAATCAATCTGTGGCGGGCGTCATGATGACTGAGTCGGGATTACAATATGAAATGTTACAAACTGGGGCGGGCACGGTCTATCCAAAACTCACAGATCAAGTCACTGTTCATTATGAAGGCAGTTTGATTAATGGCACTGTGTTTGATAGTTCTATTAAGCGAGATAAGCCGATTAGTTTTGCTTTGGAGCGGGTTATCGCTGGATGGAAAGAGGGATTGCCATTGATGGTGGTAGGGGACAAGATGCGATTCGTTATTCCGCCCAGCTTGGCTTACGGCGAGCAAAGGGCTGGAGATATTCCACCTAACTCAACATTAATATTTGAAGTTGAGTTACTAGGAATAAACTAAAAGCTTGGTTTTATAGAGA
>JBLIIN010000111.1:0-5115 GCA_047635075.1 Methylophagaceae bacterium
CGACCAACAAATCCTAATGATTCCGTTGTTGTTGCTTTCACATTCATCGCTAAGACTGTAATGGCACAGTCGGCTGCTAACACATCACGCATCTCGGGAATAAACTCAGCCAGCATTGGCGCTTGTGCAATTACCGTACTATCAATATTGCTGACTTTCCAGCCAGCCTGATACAAATCTTGTATAACCCGACGCAATAAAACGCGGCTATCAATATTCTTAAAGCCAGCATCTGTATCAGGAAAGTGATGGCCAATATCCCATAACCCAGCAGCCCCTAGCAATGCATCACATATCGCATGAATTAACACATCACCATCAGAGTGCGCCTCTAAACCATGGCTATGTGGGACATTAATACCACCTAAAATTAGCGGTCGGCCTTCACAAAAGCAATGAACATCATAACCATGTCCAATTCGCATTAGACCTTTCCTCGTTGTTGATTCAAGTACCAAGATGCCAGAACTAAATCTTGTGGCTCAGTAATCTTGATATTGTCACTATGGCCTTCCACCATCACCGGTTTTAAACCGACAAACTCAATGGCAATCGCTTCATCCGTCACCGCAACTCCTTGTTCCAAAGCCACTTCTAATGCTGACTTTAATTGACGTAAATGAAACATTTGCGGGGTCATAGCTCGCCAGAGATGACGACGGTCTATAGTCTCCGTAATTTCATCATTCAGCCCCGTTCGTTTGACCGTATCATTAACGGGCAGCCCTAAAATCCCACCGACATCATGTTCAGATAACTGGTCTAGCATGCGGTCAACGTCATCAAGTCGAAGACAGGGCCGCGCTGCATCATGCACTAAAACCCAAGGGTCATCGTAGACCTGACTTGTTAAAGCAGTTAATGCATTCAAAACTGAGTGAGCACGCTCTTGGCCCCCATTAATAACGTGAAGTGGGCAATCTAAAGACAATGATAATGTTGGCCACCAGACATCATTAGCGGAAATAGCCAAAATAATGCCGTCAATTTTAGGATGTGAAGCTAGGCGCTGTAAAGTCTGCTCAATAACGGTCTTATCATCGATTTGAAGATATTGCTTTGGCCGATCCGCTAGCATGCGTTCGCCAATCCCAGCGGCTGGCACTACTGCCCAAAAACGTAAATTAGTCATCAGCCGCTTCAATGATCTGGAAAAAAGTTTCGTCTTTTTTAATCATTCCGAGCTCACTACGTGCTCGTTCTTCAATCGCATCTAAACCACTCTTTAAATCTTGAACCTCAGCAGCCAGAACCTGATTACGTTCTTCAAGTTTCTTATTATCGGCTCGCTGTATCTCGACTGAACGGTGTAAATGCATTGCCGATGGTAACCCTGCATGGCTAAACCACAAACGATATTGTAATAGCAGCAGAATCACCGTCAGCAGGATCATTATTGGCTTCATTTAAAACTTAGCCGGCTTGGTTAAAAGCCTTCATTCCAGGGTAGCTGGCAGCATCGCCTAATTCTTCTTCAATACGAATAAGTTGATTGTATTTCGCAATCCGGTCCGAACGTGACAATGAACCTGTCTTAATCTGACCTGCATTGGTCGCTACAGCTAAATCAGCAATAGTGGTATCTTCTGTTTCACCACTACGATGGGATATCACAGCGGTATAACCGGCATCTTTAGCCATATCTATCGCGGCCAAAGTTTCTGTTAACGTTCCAATTTGGTTGACCTTGATCAAGATAGAATTAGCCACACCCAACTCAATGCCTCGTGACAAAATTTTAGTATTTGTCACAAATAAATCATCACCGACTAATTGGATTCTATCGCCGATACGATCAGTCAATAGCTTCCACCCATCCCAGTCATTCTCATCCATCCCATCTTCGATACTAATAATAGGGTACTGTTCAACCCAGTCGGCCAGTAAGTCAACAAACTCAGCAGAGCTCAAAGAACGATTTTCTGACGCAAGAACATATTGTCCATCTTTGTAAAACTCAGAACTAGCAGCATCAATCGCAATCATGATATCTTTGCCAGCCACATACCCTGCATTAGAAATCGCGGTTAGGATTACTTCGATTGCCGCTTCATTAGAGGCTAAGTCCGGCGCAAAACCACCCTCATCTCCAACAGCTGTATTCAATCCTTGATCACTTAACACTTTTTTCAAAGCATGGAAGACTTCAGCACCGCAACGAATCGCTTCGGCGATACTGTTAGCACCAACAGGCACAATCATAAATTCTTGTAAATCAATACTGTTATCAGCATGAGAGCCGCCGTTGATAATATTCATCATAGGAACCGGCATTACTGATGCCTGTGATCCACCTAAGTAACGAAACAAAGAAACACCTGCATCATTGGCTGCCGCTCTCGCTGCCGCCATTGAGACCGCCAACAAAGCATTAGCACCAAGACGACTTTTGGTCTCGGTACCATCTAATGCAATTAGTTGGTGATCAATAGCGGTTTGCTCAGTGACATCCATACCCACAATCCCATCACGCAGCTCACCACTCACTGCAGCAACGGCATTCAAGACACCTTTACCTAGATAACGCGACTTATCACCATCACGTAACTCAACAGCTTCACGTTCACCGGTCGACGCTCCTGATGGCACAGCTGCTCTGCCCATGATACCGCTGTCAAGAATGACATCCGCCTCAACAGTAGGGTTACCACGTGAATCAATGACTTCACGACCGATAATCTCAATAATTTTACTCAAACTTGCCTCCAATACATAATTTTAATATTATTTTTAACTTACTAATTTAAATAATTATTAGCGATCAATTTTAGAGCAGAGAATCTTCAATAAAGTCTTGCTGCTTCACGGCAGCATCTAATGTCATCAATGTTTCTAATAATGCACCCATACGGGCCAAAGGCCAAGAATTGGCGCCATCACTCAATGCTTTTTCTGGTTCAGGATGTGTTTCCATAAAAATACCCGCAACGCCAACGGCAACAGCCGCACGTGCTAAAACAGGGACAAATTCACGCTGGCCTCCCGATGTACCACCTTGGCCGCCGGGTTGTTGTACTGAATGTGTCGCATCAAACACCACAGGACAATCCATTTTACGCATCACCGGTAAGCCACGCATATCTGATACCAAGGTGTTGTAGCCAAAAGAAGTGCCACGATCACACAACATAATCTGTTGATTACCCGTCGACTTTGCTTTTTCTGCAACATGGGCCATATCCCAAGGTGCTAAAAACTGCCCTTTTTTAATGTTAACCGGTAGGCCTTGCTCGGCCACTTTTAAAATAAAGTTGGTTTGACGGCATAAAAAAGCCGGCGTTTGTAACACGTCAACCACACTCGCTACTTCATCTAAGGGAGTATCTTCATGAACATCGGTTAACACAGGCACACCATATTCTTTTTTTACTTTTTCTAAAATCGCCAAGCCTTTCTCTAATCCTGGACCTCGGTAACTTTTAGTTGATGTTCGATTTGCTTTATCAAAAGACGATTTATAAATAAAAGGAATACCTAATCGGTCTGTTAACTCTTTTAACTGTCCTGCTACATCCATTGTCATTTGTTCACTTTCGATGACGCAGGTACCGGCAATTAAAAATAGAGGCTGTCTTCCCCCCACTTGATGTCCGCACAGGTCCATCATAATTCTCCTCGCTTGGCTTTATTGGTTTTAGCTGCGTTGATAAAGCCATTAAACAAAGGATGGCCATGTCTTGGCGTAGATGTGAATTCTGGATGTGACTGACAAGCAACAAACCAGGAATGGCTCGGAATTTCAATCATCTCAACTAAGTTTTTATCCGTTGATAAGCCAGAAAATCTCAAGCCAGCTTCTTGTAACACTAATTTATAATTATTGTTAAATTCATAACGGTGACGATGACGCTCCATCGCCTGATTTTCACCATAAATTGTTTGCGCTAAAGAGCCTTCTTCGAGCAGGCAGGTATAACCGCCCAAACGCATAGTTCCGCCTAGATCAGACTCTTGGTCGCGTAACTCAACACTGCCATCTTCCTTTTCCCACTCTGTAATCAGACCGATAACTGGATGGGGAGTAGTGGTATCGAATTCCGTACTATAAGCGCCTTTTAAGCCAGCCTTATGACGTGCATAGTCAATTACTGCAACTTGCATACCTAAACAAATGCCAAGATAAGGAATATCATTTTCTCTGGCAAATTGCGCTGTCAAAATCATACCTTCAACCCCTCGTTCACCAAAACCACCTGGGACTAGAATTGCATCCATATCAGCAATACTCGCCGGCCCAAGCGTTTCAATCGTTTCGGAGTCAATGTAATGCACATTAACTTTGGTGCGGGTATGAATGCCGGCATGAATCAAGGATTCTGACAAAGACTTATAGGCCTCGGTTAGATCCATATATTTCCCAACCATCGCAATATTGACTTCACCTTGAGGGTTGGTCAAATTATCCACTACTTGCTGCCATCTGCTTAAATCAGCTGGTTTTGCATTCAATTGCAATTGCTTAACGACAATATCATCGAGCCCTTGCAGGTGAAGTTCCATGGGTATTTTATAAATGCTATCAACATCAACGGCCGAAATGACTGACTTTTCGGGCACATTGGTAAACATAGAAATTTTGCGGCGTTCTGCTTGTGGCAATGGACGATCCATTCGACATAACAACACATCTGGTTGAATCCCTATTGTTCGTAATTCTTTGACAGAGTGTTGTGTTGGCTTGGTCTTTATTTCGCCAGCAGACGGTATGTAAGGCACTAGAGTTAGGTGGATAAAGAGCGCCCTATCTCGGCCTAACTCTATCCCCATCTGACGAATCGTTTCTAAGAAAGGTAAAGATTCAATATCCCCGACAGTACCGCCAATTTCGATCAAGGCCACATCAGCATCACCTGCACCTTCATATATGCAACGCTTAATCTCATCTGTGATGTGCGGAATAACCTGTACTGTGTTGCCCAAATATTCCCCACGACGTTCTTTACGAATAACATTTTCGTAAATCTGACCTGTCGTATGGTTGTTACGGCGCGTCATACTAGCATCAATAAAACGTTCGTAATGGCCCAAGTCCAGATCTGTCTCCGCACCATCTTCAGTAACAAATACCTCACCATGTTGCAGCGGGCTCATCGTACCGGGATCGACATTGATGTA
>JBLIIN010000112.1:0-4920 GCA_047635075.1 Methylophagaceae bacterium
CGACATCATACTCTTCGCCGTTATCAAGGAATGTTGTTACATTCCGTCCTCCCATCATGGTTTGTAAGGTTGAGCCAATGTCTTCTATAGTTACACCTAAATCAGAGGCGCGTTGATAATCGACAACAAAATCAATTTGTGGCCGCGTTTCTTCATAATTACTGTCTAAGCCTTCTAAACCGGGATTGTTATCCGCCACTGTTTGTAAAACGATGTCTCGCCACTCCGCGAGCTCTTCGTAACTTGAGCCCCCTAAGGTAAATTGCACCGGCTTACCATTTCCACCACCGAGGCCCTGACGCATGATTGGGAATGCTCGAACGCCGGGTAAATCTGACAGGTTCAGACGTATTTCATTCATAATTAAATTGGCAGGTCTTCGCTCAGTCCAGTCATTTAAAAGCACGATGAAAAAAGCACTGTTGAAATTTTCAATAGCGCCAAATGAGCTTGGTGCTCGAACTAGCATCCGATTCACTTCACCTGCTTCAACATAGTTCATCAATCGTTGTTCAATAATGTCTACATATTCTTCCATGTAAGCAAAGCTAGCGCCCTCCGGCCCCTTAACTGAGATGAAAAAAGCACCCCGATCTTCTTTAGGTACTAGCTCTTGTGGAATATTGGGATAAATTGAAAATATGCCGCTCATAATTAAACCGAAAATGAACAAAGCTGCCAACGGCGTCTTTAATAAGCGCTTCAATAAACTAAGGTAAGCGCGCCTCACACGGTCGACAATGGCACTCATCATCCTAATAAGATGATTGGGATCAGCTTCTTTAATTCTCAACATTTTCGAAGCCAACATCGGGCATAATGTTAATGCTACCAATGATGAAAATCCCACTGCAGCGGCAATGGTAATAGCAAATTCGGTAAATAATTGGCCAATATCACCTTCTAAAAAAATAATCGGCACAAACACAGCAATGATTACCAATGTCGTTGCGATGATAGCAAAACCAACTTGTCTTGCGCCACGATAAGCTGCGATTAATGGCGTTTCACCATATTCATCAATTCGCCGAACAATGTTTTCGAGCATCACGATAGCATCGTCAACCACCAATCCAATTGCTAGAACCATGGCAAGTAATGTCAGTAAGTTAATTGAAAATCCGGCTATTTCCATCACTATGAGCGTTGCAACTAAAGAAACAGGCACAGTGACAGCAGGAATTATCATTGCCCGAAAATTTCCTAAAAATAAATAAATCACCAACACAACAAAGGCAATAGAAATAAATAGGGTCTTAAACACCTCGCGAATCGAGGCTTCAATAAATAGCGCAACATTATAACTCTGGAATATTTCCATTCCAGCGGGTAAGTTTTGGTTTAACTTTTCACTTAATGCAATAGTTTTTTTGGCAACATCGAGGGTATTTGCAGTCGATTGACGAATAATACCAATGCCGACCATCGGTACTTCATTGCCACGGAAAATAGTCCGATCTTCAACCACACCCAACTCAACACGAGCCACATCCTCAAGTCGAATCAAATAACCATCTTCACCTTTGCCAATAATTAGACTTTTAAAATCTTCTGGTTTTTTAAAGTTTCGATCAACACGTGCCTTAAATAAACGCTGATCAGATTCTAATGTACCCGCAGGTAGTTCTATATTTTCGGCTAGAAGTGCCTCTTCAATATCTGACACGCTTAATTGTCGCGCAGCCATTTCTTGACGATCTATCCAAATACGCATGGCATAATCTAAACCGCCACCAACACGAACCCTTGCCACCCCATCCAGTATTGAGTATTGGTCCACTAAATATCGTTGCGCATAGTCTGTGAGTTCAGGCACCGTCATCGTATCACTCGACAGGTTCTGCCAAACCACCACATCATCATTGCTATCAACTTTTTGTACTTCTGGCGGATCCGCCTCTTCAGGTAAATTAGCTGAAATACCCGCAATACGATCACGCACATCATTGGCTGCGGCATCAATGTTACGATCTATTGAAAACTCAATCGTCACCGTCGATTTACCATCACTAGATGATGACTCGATAAACTCAATACCTTCAATACCGGCAATACGCTCTTCAATTATTTTAGTTATTCTGGTTTCAATAATATTGGCCGGTGCACCAACATAAATGACTTCAACAGTGACCACAGGTGGATCGATATCTGGATATTCACGTAAAGATAATTTTTCAAGGGACACCAAACCAAAAGCAATCAATAGCAAAGACAAAACTGACGCGAAAACAGGCCGCTTAATAGAGATATCAGACAACATCGTATTATGGGCCTTGTGTTGATTGCTGTTCGAGCATGACTTTTACACTCTCTTCGCCAGTGTCGATGGCTTTGACCTCGACTGCTGAACCATTTTGTAATCTTAATGTGCCGTGCGTGACCACAACATCGCCTTCTTTAAGGTTACTCAACACTTCAACTTCACCTTTTCGCCGAGTGCCCAACACCACAGATTGAAATTTGACGACAGCAATATCACCCTGTTGAATCACGATATAAACATAATTTTTATCACCTTTAGGGACTAAAGCTTCTTCTGGTAATACCAGTGCTTGTCGGGGATTTTGCTGCATTTTTACGCGCATCAACATACCCGGCTTGAGTAAGCCATCAGTATTATCTAGTAAGGTTCTGACTAAGATAGAACGTGTTATCGGGTCAATGCGACTATCCACACTCGACAAAGTCCCTTTAAATGTCTGGTTAGGATAGGCCTTGGTTTCAGCTTCAATAGCGACGCCTTCTTTCAATGCTGACACGAAAATATCAGGGACTGAAAAATCGAGTTTCATTACGCTGTCGTCATCTATGGTTGTGATTAATGTTCCCGGCTGAGCCATAGAACCAACACTGATATTCCTTAAGCCTAATTTGCCGCTAAACGGAGCTGTAATACGGCGCTCATCTATTTGGGCTTGAATAGCTGGAATACGGGCTATAGAAGTTTGCAATACAAGGTTCGCCGTGTCGGCTGCTGCTTTTGAGGTCATACCTTTAGCAACCAATGGCTTTAGTCTATCAACCTGTCGCTGGGCTTCTGCAAAACGAGAACGCTCCTCTTTCAGTCTTGCAGTTTCCTCTGCCATATCCATCTCAATTAACACATCTCCTTTCTCAACACGTTGCCCATCATTGAAATTGATACGCGTCACTCGTTCAGTCACTGAGGAAGCTAATAGGACATTTTCATTTGCCACTAAGGTACCCAGTGCTTCTATTTCATCTGCAAAGAATTGTTTGTCTACTACCGTCACAAAAACAGGTGTTGCCAGCCCAGCTGCAAAAGTGACTAACGGCCAGATCAATATTGTTATGACAATACTAAAACTATAGCCAAATAATTTGCTTTGAATAAAGGATTTCAATGAATGCTCCACCAATCACCACAAATGAGGGTAATGGGAAATTGAATTAAGGATGTCTAAGATTAAATTGTATTCACATGCTACTTTAAAGCCATTTAATCTAGACTTCATTAACAGCTAAAAGTTTGGGACTTGCTGTGTCTAGTCGCGACGACGACTCTCCAAAAAAATTAATGATGACAAGACTATACAGGCATAGTTAACGTAGTTGTCAAAATCAAAAACAGCCAACATGTTTGATGACGACGTTTCACTAATCAAAGCAATGCTGTGCCACAACATTCTGATTTTTTATTGGTACGACACTCATCAGTCATACACTTTAACGATTACTTATCCACATGGCTTGATAAGGTTCAAACGATAACGCAGTAGACTCATCTGCATTATCAAAAGTCTTCCCACTAATAAGATCTCGCCAGGGCTCGTTCACTATTAGGTTCAGATCAGACAAATGTAAAGACTGCGACTGATCACTAATATTGTATAAGCAAAAAATACTTTGATCTCGATCAAGACTTTGCCGCCAAAACCCGAATATTTGCTCGCCCATGTGCAAGGTGAATTGGGTCGCATTTGGGTGGAAAGCCAATTGTTTTTTACGAATTCCAATTAAATCACGCAAGACGCCATAACTGACTGCATGCTGACTTTGTTCATCATCCAATACTCCTTTTAAGGTTTCATACTGCCATTGATGTCGGTTGATCGACCGCTCACGGCCTGTTTTAAGATAATTATCATGATCATTACCCGTCGCCACCAAACTATGCAAATACAAGCCAGGGATTCCTTCAAGCGCCAGCATTAGGGCGTGTGCACAAATAAATCGTTGCATGCCGTAATCGTCTGGCCCCTTGACTGTGCCTTTTAAAGCATCAAACAAGGCAATGTTCACTTCATAGGGTTTCTTGACGCCGCTATCACCGACACGCCAAGAAATTTCACCACCAAAGCTTTGCATTGTCGAAATCAGCGTTGCTAATTCATTATCAGATAACAATCCCTCAGCAGGTCTCAGGCCTATGCCGTCATGCGAGGCAATAAAATTAAAATAAGTTGTTCCTGTTTGCGCTGGCGGCATACTCATCAACCATCGTTTTAAATAACGACAATTTCCAGTAATCAAAGTATTCACCAATAACGGTGGCAATGAAAAGTTATAAATACAATGCGCTTCGTTACCATTTCCAAAGTAGCTTAGATTTTCACGGTTTGGAATATTTGTTTCAGTAATGATCAAAGCATCACTGGCCGCATGTTCAATTAAAGTCCGAATCAACCGAACGACTTCATGCGTTTCAGGTAAATTCAAACAATCTGTACCCAACTTCTTCCACAGAAAAGCCACCGCATCCAATCTAAAGATTCGCACACCTTTATCTAAGTAATAGCGAATAATCAACACAAACTCTTTCAATAGTGAGGTGTTGGTGAAATCAAAATCAACCTGTTCATGGCTAAATGTGCACCAAACATATTCAGTGCCATTCACTGTCTCTGTTGCTCTTAATAAGTCATTGGTACGCGGCCTGACGACTTTCGAAATAGCCGC
>JBLIIN010000113.1:0-4904 GCA_047635075.1 Methylophagaceae bacterium
CTTGAATCGCTGGCAGTTTGCAGTTAAGTAGTTCGCAGGTAAAGGCATACGCAGGGCGATACTGAGGATAGCGTGACCAAGCATCAAATTTGAAGTAACCGACTTGTGCAACTAACGCAAATAGCATAACAACAGCGCCACTTAGCCAAAACCAGAGAAACGTTGGCGCTGCTGCAACAGGTGTTTTTCGCTTGCCCTTGTTATCAAGCTTGAGTGGCTCATCCAGCAGGTCATTAATAGAGTGAGTCATGTTCAGCTCAATTTCAATGGTGCCTTGTTCGAAATCGTCATTGCTGCCTAATTGGTATTGATCACTTTCAGGTTCATCTTCTAGTGAAGGGACAAAATCATCTTCTTGTTTGGCAACATTCTCTTTGGTAAAACTCATATCGATGTTTTCGACTAAGTCATCATCGACATCCATTAACGCATCGGCCCATGATTCATCATTGGCGTTTGATTTAAGGTTTGTCCTTTGTTCGTCCTCTATTAAATTGGACGCCCAGCTTTCATCAGCGTTATCTGTATTACTGCCAAAATTATCAGTTTCAAATTCATTATTAAAATCAAATTCGATATCTTTTTTGTTGTTGTCTAGCAGAGAGTAACGAGACGGTTTGGCCTTTTCTTGCATACTGAAAATGGAATCATCGAGCTGAAGGCTGCTATTAAACGTTTCATTGCTATCACGATCTGGCTGGCGAATACCAAAGTCTTCTAAAGGATCGTCGTTAAATTGCTCTGGAGTCTCGTCATCGTCAGTCTCGTCAAAAACCATATTGTCTTTTATCGGCGCTGGCGTGATCGGTTTTGGAGTAGCTACCTTTGCAGTGGCCGCCGATGGCTTAAACGGTGCTTTAGGCTCGCCGCTCACAAGATGATTAGCGGCTTTAAAAACCTGTAAACAAGACCCACATCGCACAGCACCTTTTGCCGCTGCTAATTGTTCTAAGCGGATGCGAAATGTGGTCTGACAATGTGGGCAGCGAGTAATCTGTGTCTCAGCCATAACTACTAAATCCTTTGCTCTTGTTGACGGGCGACATTCGATTAATTAAATCTTAGTGCCTGTTAGGATGATCCAATCATCCATTTGTTCCATACCGTCCATATTAAACCAAGGCTCATACGCTTGGCGTACTTCATCGGCTTGGTGGCTCAGTAAGCCAGAAAGCGCGAGTTTGCCACCGGTTTTTGTTAACTTCGCAATATTCTCGGCTAAAAACATGAGCGGCCCTGCTAAAATATTAGCGACCATAATATCGGCTTGTACTTTATGAGTGTTCTCTGGCAATACAACGTCATAACGCTCAGGAGCAATGTTATTGCGTTCAGCGTTTTGGCGAGTAGCAAGTAATGCTTGCGGATCATTATCAACGCCTAACATGCGATCGCTGCCTAATAACAAGGCGGCAATACCCAAAATGCCACTGCCACAGCCATAGTCGATAACAAGCTCATTACCCACAACATTTTGATCTAAAAAGCGAAGGCAGTGAGCCGTGGTAGGATGAGTCCCTGTACCAAAAGCCAAGCCGGGATCCAGCATTAAGTTAACCGCATCTTTATCTTCAGGATCTCTCCAGCTTGGGCATACCCACAGACGGTCGCCAAATGGCATCGGATGAAAGTTGTCCATCCACGCACGTTCCCAGTCTTTATCCTCTACAAGCTCAAGCTTGTGTTTAGGAAAGTGTGTACCTTGCATTTTAGGATCCGCTGCAAATAACTGCTTCATATTAGCAATTAATGTAGCGCCATTGATGTCGGCATCAAATAAACCGATCACTATCGTTTTGTCCCATACGGGCATTGTGCCCAATTCAGGTTCTAAAATGGGTTGATCAGCACCATCTTGAAGGGTTACCGCTTGTGCGCCTTCCAATAACAGAGAGTCTTCTATAACTTCTATCTGATTGGGTAATACTTCAATTTTTAGTTGTATCCAAGCCACTATATTGATCCCTTTAACTGTTCTAACGCACTCGCCAGTGCAAATTCATAACCCTTTGGACCTAAACCACAAATGACACCGACTGCTTTATCAGAAAAATAAGAGTGGGCGCGAAAATCTTCACGGGCATGAACATTGGAAATGTGGACTTCAATAAAAGGAATATTAACCCCTAAAATGGCATCACGAATGGCAACACTGGTATGCGTAAAAGCCGCTGGATTGATAATTATGAAATCAATACCCTCGCTTCCTGCTTTATGAATGCGCTCAATTAATTCAAATTCTGCATTTGATTGAAAGCAAGCCAGTTCTGCGCCAGCAGCCTCTGCGTGCTGAACCAATGACTGTTCTATGTCAGCCAAGGTGGTATGACCATAAACCCCAGGTTCACGTGTGCCTAAAAGATTTAGGTTAGGGCCGTTTAATACTAAGATTGAAGGCATAATGAGCTCCGCATATGAGTCGCACGGGATATTACGAAATGATTACAGATCATAATTTTTACTATTGGCGGGAGTTTGCACAAAAAGCGGCGAGGGGTCTAGTCCCTAATGCCGCTAATCCTTAGCTGGGCACACTTTTACACAGTTTCGGCCGTCTCTTTTGGCTAAATACATCGCTTGGTCGGCTAATTCGATTAATTCATTGGTACTTTGTCCTTGATGCAGGGCAATGCCACAAGAAAAGGTTGAGCTAATTGCGGCAAGTCCACCGTGAAGTATGTGTGAGAAATTATTACGAATTTCATCCATGATTTTCTCAGCATCTTCTATACCTGCATTAGGGAGCACAATGGCAAATTCTTCACCGCCGTAGCGTCCAATGAAATCTGATTTTCGTAATCGCTGAGATAAAAATAATGCTAGATTTCTAATCACATCATCGCCAATAGGGTGTCCATGGTTATCATTTACTTGTTTAAAATGATCAATATCGACCATCACAAAACACAGCAGTGTGTTATTACGCTGAGCGACTTTAACTTGCTCATCTAGGGCCTTAAGAATGTGGGTATGATTGAACAGGCCAGTGAGGCTATCGCGGGCAATAAGGTGATTCAACTCTCTAGCTCGAGTACCTCTCGTTCTGATGGTTGATAACAAATGTCGTGGGTCAACAGGTTTTGTTAAAAAATCTTCTCCCCCTTCAGACATTGCAGCCAGCTGGCGTTCTTTATCCTCCTCTCCTGACAAGTAGATAATGGGAATATTAATATAATGTTTGTCTTGACGGATCACTTTAGCCAGCTCGACCCCATTGCAGCCAGGCATATACATATCCATCAGAATCATTTCTGGCTGGAAAGACTCCAGTACATTCCACACTTCCATCGGGTCGATGACTTTTTCGGTAATCATCCCCGCAGCATTTAACACCTTTTCAGCAAACAAGGCCTGAGATTTTGAATCGTCTACGATGAGTATGCGAAAAGGTTGCTCAGGAACCAAGTTCACTAGACTTTCAAGCTGGGTAATGATGGCTTGCGGCGCAAGACTTTCGACGCTACTGATACCCCCTAAACGCAAACACTGCAGCTTGTGTTTGAGTGTCATAAAATGAGAACTGTAAAAAATCACAGGAATCATAGGTATTCCCGCTGTTTTCGCTTCACCTGCCTCTTTAACGCCTTGATGCTCGGTAATAATCGCTAGGCCATTATCTATTTGCTGAAAATCAATATCGATAATAATAGCTAATGGATGGCGTTTACTAATCGCGTCATTGAGCGCGTCTTGAGTATGAAATAATTCGGCTCTCAAACCAAAATATTCCATTTGTTGTGCGAGCTGTATGGCATCGTCAGAATCGTTTAACGCCACATAAATAGGCTTTTTAACAATGATTATTTTTTCAGCTTGATTGGTTTGATCATTTCTTCGTAATACACTCTGACTGAGCTGCAGCATCAAATCATTTAACGTTTTTAGTTGTTCGCTGCTGGGCTGATTTTCATTTTCTAGATGTGTCAGGGTGGTATTAAATTGAGTGGAAATCTCAATATATTTTGGAGAATCGAAACGTTGGGCAAAGCGCAACAGTTTATCATTGGCTTGCAAGAGGTCTTGGATACGTTCACCTTGCCATTGATCGTCGTGCAGGCAACGCCATAAATCCAGCAAGTGTCTAGCTTGGTGCGTGACTCTTGTTGAAAAGTGTTGTTTAAGCTGATCTGATTTTGAAATATCCATGGTGATCTACATCGCAAATGTTGTTAATAAGCTTAGCAGTATTCATGACTTTTGCTGATGCCAAATAGATGTTCACTTGATGTGAGGCAGAAAGCAGCAAAAACTCTCGAGTGTCCTATAGTAAATAGGTATTCAGATATTTCACGAGAGAGATTATATTTGCTCGAAGGACTGCAACAACGAGCGACAGGTTTATTAACTTCACTATTAAAAGGGGTTATCGCAACCTTTTTAATAGGCTTGTTCGTATTATTACGCGCTGACGACAAACAATGGATTAAAAAAGAGTTGTTTGTTTCCGCTCAGCAGGATTTTGGTGTTGAGGCTGAACAGCGCCTGCGCGATTGGCAGAAACTGTATGAAGACTTGCAAAATAAGGACGAAGAGGAAAAGTTACGCGCAGTGAACTATTTTTTTAATAATGCGGTTAATTACGTCAGTGATGAGAAACATTGGGGTCAGAAAGATTACTGGGCAACGCCTTATGAGTCCCTCACGACATACGGTGCTGACTGTGAAGACTTCGTAATCGCCAAATACTACACTTTAAAAGAGCTTGGTGTTGAAGTAGAAAAATTACGTATTACTTACGTTAAGGCTCTGCGCATTAACCAAGCACACATGGTTCTAACTTACTTCCCCACCCCTGACGCGATTCCCTTGGTATTAGATAATCTAATCGGTAAGATATATTCTGCTGATCGACGTAAAGATCTTGAACCTGTGTACAGTTTTAATGCTTCAGGCATGTGGTTAGA
>JBLIIN010000114.1:0-4902 GCA_047635075.1 Methylophagaceae bacterium
TAGCGCTGAATGCTTCCGCTATGGTGGAAGGTAAAAAAATATTTGAGGGTTTGATAGCAACCGGATTGAAATTAAAGGGATTTAAGCAACACCTGAGATTATTAGCGTCTTATGAAAAGTTATACAAACCTAATCGAGGTTAACTTGTTTTTTTAGTTTAAAAAAGATTTAAAAAGGTCAGCTTTTATAGCAGGGCTATACAAGGAACCTTGATAATTTGTACAACCTTTCTCCCGTAAGAAATTTAATTGTTCCGCGGTTTTAACGCCTTCGGCGACAGTATCAAATCGCAATTGTCGTGACAGGGCAATAATAAATTCTACAATAGCCCGGTCACAAACATCTTGAGGCAGCCTTTGTATAAAAGAGCTGTCTAGTTTTATCGTGGTAATAGGAAGTATCCTCAGGTGTGACAGTGAGGAGTAGCGGGAACCAAAGTCATCTAATGCTATTTTGACTCCAAGCCGTCTTAATTGATGCATGGTCTCAATAGTGCTCGCTATATTTTGAAGGGCAATGCCTTCGTTTATTTCAATTTCAATAGCGTGGCCTGGAATGTTATGTGCCTCTAATTTTTGTGCGATTTTACCTGCATAAGCGGTGTCCTGAAAATCACGGGGGCTGACATTGATTGAAAGACAGAAATCAGCGTGTCCCATAGATCTCCAATCCTGTAGCTGCGCGCAGCAAAAATCAAAGACTTGGTCGTCGAGTTGACTGAGTAGCCCGATACTTTCTAAGTTAGAGATGAATTCCTTAGGCATGACTAATCCACGTTTTGGATGCTGCCAACGTACTAAGGCTTCTGCTTTAGTGACTTTACCGCTGATAATGTTCACTTGAGGCTGAAAAAGCACCATAAATTCTTTAGCTTCGATAGCTAGGCGTAGCTCTTGTTCCCACCCGATCCTACGCTGCTCTTGTGTTGCCATTCGTTTATTGTAAAAACGTACCAAGTTACGACCATCATGTTTAGCTTGGTACATGGCGAAATCAGCATGCTTGAGGAGATCAGTGGTGTTGAAATCTTTGCTTTTAAAGGTCATTATGCCAATGCTGCAACTAGCTTGTATGTTGATATGGTTCAACTGAGTTTCTTGCATTAACTGATGACGAATCGTGTCAGCAAGTTGTTGCAGCCAAGCTTTAGCCTTTAGCTTCTCGTCTGGTAATTCGGGCAAAAATACGATAAATTCATCACCACCGATGCGTGTTGGTACCCCTATTTTATCTGTGATTTTTTTTAGCAAACTAGCGGTGTGTAATAACAGTTCGTCTCCAATAGTATGGCCATGAGTATCGTTAATCTGCTTAAATCCGTCCAAGTCTAAATACAAAAGCGCAGCATAGTACGCTTGTTTATTATCACAAAAAACCTGTAATAAATCGATTAACTGTCTGCGGTTGGCGAGGCCGGTGAGTGAGTCATGATAAGCCATGTGATAAATTTGCTGTTGTTGGGCTAATTGCTCGGTAATGTCTGATAGGGTGCCTATGATGCTGCTGAGTTGACCTGTTGCATCCTTCATTGGTCGGCAAGATATTTCAACGGTTCTATGATGACCATTGGCACAAATCAAAACAAATTTATCTCTTAGTTCCTGTTTGTTACCTTCTAGTAGTTCTGTAAAAAGACTATTAGCACATTGAATATACTCAGATAAGTCATGGCCCAGGCTGGCTTTAACCAAGTGCCCCGTAATTTTGTACCAAGCTTTATTCAGGTAGGTCCAGCATAATTTTTCATCTAGGTGGAAGACGACATCATTTAAGTGCGCTACTAAATCAGAATATCGCTTTTCTGAGAATTGCAACTCCTCTATTAAGCGGTTTTGTGTTGAGGCTAATTTTTCATTTTGGTTTTGGATATTGGGGTTGGTCATTCAACACTCCAATGCGGATTCAATATCTGATGCGTTCACCACCTTGGCATAGAGCGGCATGATTTCATTAGCATAATATTCTCTTTCAAATGTCGCTCGGCCGACGGTGCAATCTTTTAAAATATACACACGATAACCCAAATCAGCCGCTTCTCTGCCTGCGGTGTCGATACAGAGTGAGGTCACAGCTCCAGCTATGAGCACATCCTTTATACCATTTGTCTAACCGCTATCGCATGGACGAGTCTAATCTAACCCCCCAACGTGATCCACTGACACCGACAGCTTGTATGAGCGGGTGGGTATCGATAATCTCTTTTACTGCCAGCTCCTGTTGTTTACTAAAGTCAATCAACAGCACATGTTTGCCTTGATGTATTATTTTCTCAAAAGGGGCATAGTTGATGTTAGGTTTTTGTATCCCAATCAGACCGCCTTCCCAGGTACAAAACCCGAGCACAACCAGTGATAAGAATACAAAAGGCAGCCAACCTACTGCACTTTGTGTCCAGCCCATTAGCGCCGCAAGGGCTAAAACGAATAGAGCACCAACAACACCCACAATCGCGCCGACTTCTGCTGAGTGAACAGTATCTTGTTGAAAGAATGAATTTACCGTGTGTAAATGGTGATTTTCCACGTCAGCGGCATTTTCACTTAACACATGTATTTGTGACTTTTTGATACCAATAGACTTTAGTTGTTTTTCAACTAATTCTAAGTCATCGAGATCATTTGCTACATAATAATGCTTAACCATGACACGTACTCCCCGGCCACTACAGCCAATTGCGTGAATAAAAGGCGATGCACTATTAATGGTTATATACCTTTAAAGACATTCTTGCAATGATATATAGTTGCTTAGATCTCAATTAGAATTCACAAAAGGAGACACTTTAGTCGGCTAATTACTAGGGCCGGTTTGTGGAGAAGGAGTGGTTTAGATTAAGTGGCGCTGCGGCAAGATAGCATGCTCTTCTTAACACTAATATAATCTCACAGCACTTATAAATCACGCCAAAACTTGAGAATACGTCCTTTAAAGGGGTGGTCAAGGTAATCAACGTGTTGTGCTTCAAGCTGTGTATATTCAAAACCATGGTCTTCCATCAGGTGGCCAAGCTTATTTTTCCGTCCTCTACCAGGATCCACAATAATAACTTCACACTTCTTATTTGCATGACGCTCTACGAAGTCAGCTAACAGTTTTATATGAGGATCTTCGTAGAGAATGTCACTGCCAATAATTAAGTCAAATAAGCCTAATGTATCGGTTTTGTCTGCCCAATCCACTCGCTCAAAGTCGATTTCCCCCCCGCCGTTAAGCTGGGTATTGCGATTTAGGAAGCTGTTAGCTTCTGGATGGTAGTCTGTGGCGGTAATATCAGCATTTTGTGAGTGAAGTAATAAGCTAGATAATGCCATGCCACACCCGACTTCTAAGATTCGTTTTTCACTGGAGTCATAGTCAGATATATAGTGAGCTAGGACAAAGCTAGAGGGCCAGATAACACCAAAAATAGGCCAAGTAGCGGAAGAAATCCCTAGCTTTTCAGCGATGCCATGAGGGTCACTATACTGTTGTTTATCGCGGAGTGTGCAAAGGTGTATATCTACGTTATCGAACTCAACGGTTTGATAGCGAATTCGCGCTGGGCTTGTCATTATATTTCCATTTGTAGCAATGACGTTAAGTCAGATACTTGAATAAATGACAAAACATATGTCAATGTAGAATACCCCAATTATGCGTTAAGAGGGTGACTAGGTAATAGTCAATAGGGTTGCAATAATAACAAAAAGTGATTCTTTTAACTTACAGAGTGAGTTGTTGGTTTATGTCGCGCAGCTATTTCATCGGCCTCGACAGATTTATTGGTTAAATATTCTTATACCTCCTTGGCTGGATAGTTTTTAGAGCACTGATTTTGTTAAAATTTCATTACCATCGGCCATATACCTTAGAGGATAAAAATCGATATATGATTAATAGGAATCATACTGCTAAATCAAAATAATGTTTCGCGTGAATCATTATTACTGTATTCTCCTCGCTTCTTGTTAACGAGTCTTTATTAGCAAGGTAGTGCGGAGCGGTAGTTCAGCTGGTTAGAATGCTGGCCTGTCACGCCGGAGGTCGCGGGTTCGAGTCCCGTCCGCTCCGCCATTTTCTTTTATGTCGATTCCCTGAAACGTTGCATGCCTAGAGCTGATGAAATGCACCGAGATTAAGTCGTGAGATATTGAGTTGGTCTGCTTTTCGTTTATCTTGGGCAGTGTTATAGCCCCAATCTGCCAGCATTAGTTTGATATCTTTTAAATCATGATCGTTCATGACATTGAGCAATGTCGGGAGCCTGTCTTCTACAAAAACAATGTCGTGACTGGGATGTTCATCTTGCAATTGTCTTAAGACTTGCTCTTTACTAAGGTTACGCTCTAAGCCAAATATCTGCTTTTGAGGTAATGAGATTCGGTTGGCAGATAATATTTGTCCGACAAACCGTTCTTGTTTTGTGGTGATAATGAAGCATTTATCGCTATTGATTGCCGCTAGCTTATTTTGAATGCCAGGGAAAAGTGGGTTCATATTTAGCCAATCAGTAAGGTCACTTTCTATCCATTTATCTCGTGTGTTACCAAATCGGTTCTTGAGCTTATCTTTGTCGAGTTGATCTCGACGAATAAGACTTTCAAGACGGTAGGGGAATTCATTGAGCAGGATTTTGGGGTCAACACCTTCAAATAGGAGTCTGACAATGAGTATAGCTTCATAGCCAGTTTCTAATGCGGGCCTGACAAATTTGAACTGTTCGATCAGTGTGTCAGGGATTTGTTCTGGCATTTTTGGCCAGAGATATTCGCGAGCTGCTTTCCACCCTGTGATACTGGTCTCTAATGCGCTATCGCATATGACACCATCGAAGTCTAGAGCATAGAGGATTGATTTTGACATATTGATACTTTGTTGGAAGAAAAAAATAATGGGACGATAAATGACCTGTCAATAGCAAAG
>JBLIIN010000115.1:0-4894 GCA_047635075.1 Methylophagaceae bacterium
TACTAAATATTTTTAACAAGGTGCCTTCAATCAAAGGAATATGCATTTTCGCTTGTTCTTCGTTATCGGAACCACGCATCATTAACTGCACTTTAATTTCCACTAACCGGTCTCGGTTTGTTCCAGGTACATTAAATACAAAGGGCCTGGGCATAGCGACATACATAGCCGTACCGGTCTTAACAAGTGCGGAACCTCCCCCCTCATTTCCTTGAACTGCCGGTTCACCTGCAACGACTGACATAGCGTTATCGTCGTCGCCCATTAAAAAGTAATAGGCAGAACCACCGCCAACAATAAGCACAGCAACAGCAATGATAATAATGATCAGTTTGCTTCGTTTGCCGCCTTCTTCCATTTTTAATTCTTCTTCAGCCATGTATTTCTCTCAAATTGTGACACTTAGGGTCTGTAAACCTATTATCAGCCCCAAAGTTAAATTGGCAAAGCGCTTTACGCTCTTTCCTTATAAATTTATCTATGAATCACACAAAATAATCAATTCCACCAAGGGCACCATTAACAATATTATGTTGGCCTAAAACCTGCTCAGATACATCTTCAGCCTGATCATTACCGCGCCCCCCTTGACTGGCTGATTCAGCATCACCCTGATCTTGCTGACCATCACTTTCTTGGCGCACTGAAGATTGACCTAACTCAATACCTTTTTCAGCCAACATTTCTTTTAATCTTGGTGTGGCAGTGTCAACCGCATCTCGTGCTTGTTGTGATTGCACCACAAAATTCACTGTTACGGATTCACCGGAGACTGCGACTTTGATATGCACAGAACCCAATTCAGCGGGATCAAGCCGGATCTCAGCCACTAAATTTTTAGTATTCACCATCCACCGGACTTTTTCGGCTAACTGTTGATGACCTTCAGGCTTAGCAATATTAATTGCCTTCTCAAACTTGGACTCAAACTGATTTAATTGAATTTGTTTACTTTGTTCACCCTGAACTTGTGCCGCATCTCTTAAGATAGCGCTATAGACTTGGTCGTGACGATGTTCAATTGCACGGTTCATTGATTGAGCAAAATCTAGCACTTGAGAAACGCTGTTGGCAATCTGCTCCAGGTTGACAGGGGCCTTTGTTACAACGCCTGACTCTGTCGATTTTGCTAACGCTTCTGATATCAATGCTTTCAAGTCAATACCCGACTCTCTGCCCTGAGATAATTGATTCTTATATTCCTCTAAGCCCGACTTCAACATGGAGACAAAGTCTTTTGATGAAGATTCAACTGAACTAATGATGTCAGCAGCCTTGGGAATAACCACCTGCTGTGCGATGTGTTCGGGGCTTATTGCTTCGTCAGTTTTTTTACTATCAAATACGCGCTGGGCAATATTCTCTAATACTTTATCGAGCTTACTATCCGTCAAGTTTAAAATGTTTTTTATGTCGTTATTACTGGCCACGTTCTCAACGTTTCCCGGGTTGAGAACGTGGCCAGTGGCTATTTGAGGATCTTGCTCAAGCAACTCGGATTGTTCATCAACAGACTCTAATTTTGTGAGCAGTGTCTGAGCATGTTGGGCTTGCACTAATCTATCTGCTGTATCAGATGCAGTAGGTTGAGCCGATTTTATTGTTTGTTGTAAGCTGGCTATGTCAGTTTCAGCGTCAACCAACAATGTTTTGAGCAGGTTTTTATTCTCATCTGCACTTAAGTCTACTGGCACGCTTGTTTCAACTGACTGATTGGCTAACATTAAATTTTGTAAAACGCTTGGCTGCTCTAACAATGACTGAGCGACTTTTTGTTGCATATCACTTGACATAACTTGGTCAGTTTTAGACTCAGCTGTCAATTTTTCTAATGCCTTTTGGATCAATAATGCTAACGTATCTGTATCTTTGACGAGAGGAGCGACAGCAATCTCTTCTACATAGTTGGCTTGTCGAAGACTAGACTTATCTGGCGCGGCATTAACGTCACCAATAGTGTGCAGCTCGGCAACTTGTTCCAGTAAACCGCTATCAACTTTATCGGATACTATTAAATCAGCAACAGATACACCTAGAGACTCAATCTCAACGTCAGCTAATGGTTGTTTAGTGGACCGCGTAATATCTGCCAGTTTCTGCAAATTATCGACTAACGACACCCATTCTTGGGCAGCAATATCTGCTGCTTCGACATCTGATTCTGATGCATCCTGTTTTGAGAGCGAAACCAACTGCAACTCTGCTTCTGTATCTTCATTCTTGAGTTTATCGTTGTGTTGATTGACATCACTTTTACTCTCACTACTAGCATTTGACGCAGCATGAGTTTTTAAATGTGTATTTTTTATGTCTTCTTGTGTCGAAAAAGGAGGCACCTTCTGTGTCTCATCAATAGATTGTTGCAACGCTCTTTTTCTTGGCGTGTGAGGCGGCGGTGCATCGGGTGCAGCAGCTAATGTATGACTCGACTTTTGATCTTGTAATAATTTTCCAAAATGCTCATTTGATTCAGAGCCTTTAAATGAATTGGACTGGGCGCCGCTGTCGAAAGCGGCAACTTCTGATTTAGCTGTGGCAACATGTTGCATCATACTTTTTTATCCCTCAAACTGAGACATTGTGGCTAACCAACTGACTTATATGGTATTTATATTTCACATACCGTTTTAGATTAGCTTATCTGTCACAAGTCCAACTTAAAATTAACCGCTATCTTGTGTTTCTAGGTATGACTCAGCAAAGACCATTCCAACTTATGTACTAGGAACCATTACTTGCGCATAAATTTTTGCAATGACAGTTCATCTAGCATGATCTGTTCTTGTTTATCCTCGCGCCTTAGTTTGGCTTTTTGCTGTTTATCAAGCAACATTTCTACCGCTTTACGTTTTCGCTGTTGTGCCAACCATTGCATACGCCGCTGGTCTGCGACCCTCACCGCTTGATTTAAAGCATGCTGTTGCATTTCACAGGCTTTATCCAACTTTCCAATAA
The DNA here is from genome assembly GCA_047635075.1 of Methylophagaceae bacterium. GTDB lineage: Bacteria > Pseudomonadota > Gammaproteobacteria > Nitrosococcales > Methylophagaceae. The sequence continues at coordinate 2,956 of JBLIIN010000115.1, forward strand.
ATTGCTGGTGTTGACCAAATATTACACTGCCAACCCCTTGTTTGGCTCGCAGTTGAGCCTCCCGCAAATAATCTAATCGATAGCTTTCTAGTCCAGACAGTTTTTGCTTATTATCTTGGTAAAATTGTTGTGCTAACTGAAAATCCTGCACCAGTTTCTGTTCTTTTTGTCGCTCCCATTCTGCGACCATTTGTAATTGAGATTGTGCCATTAGTTAATCATTACCCCTTGCCCAACCCACCACTTAAGGTGGCCATATCAGCGGTACTATGTTCAAAATCTATAATTTGTTGCAGACCCTGTTGTAAAAAAGCATTGATTGCAGGCTCTGCATTAATAGCTAAATCAATCCTAGGATCGGTACCTTTGCTGTATGCACCAATACTGATTAAGTCACGGTTACGCTGGTAATTAGAATACACCTGACGAATACGTCTGGCACCTTGAACATGTTCTTCAGAAACCACCATAGGCATGACTCGGCTGATTGATGCTTCGATATCAATAGCGGGATAATGCCCCGAATCGGCTAAACTCCGAGAGAGTACAATATGCCCATCCAATATTGCTCTAGCAGCATCAGCTATGGGATCTTGTAAATCATCGCCCTCTGTCAACACCGTATAAAATGCAGTAATCGAACCTTGATTTTCACTACCATTACCCGCACGCTCGACTAGTGCTGGTAATCTGGCGAATACCGAAGGCGGATAGCCTTTGGTTGCAGGAGGCTCACCTACGGCTAGGGCAATTTCACGTTGCGCCATGGCGTATCGTGTAAGGGAGTCAATCAGCAATAATACGTTTAAACCTTTGTCTCGAAAATATTCAGCAATAGTCACAGCGGTCTCACAACCTTTTAAGCGCATTAGCGGCGACGTATCGGCTGGTGCGGCGACCACCACAGATTTTGCGCGCTCTTCTTCACCTAAAATATCTTGTATAAACTCTTTTACTTCTCGGCCTCGCTCCCCCACTAACCCGACGACCACTACATCTGCTGCAGTACCGCGTGTCATCATCCCCATCAACACACTTTTACCCACGCCACTACCAGCAAATAAACCCATGCGCTGACCTAAACCCACGGTCACAATAGAATTGATTGCTCTTACCCCCACATCTAAGGGTTGCTTTATAGGCTTGCGCAATAACGGGTTCATTGGAGGCCTAGATAAAGGCACCCGTTTTTCAGCTTTGATAGGGCCTAAGCCATCCAAAGGTTGACCATTGCCATCTACTACTCGGCCCAGTAACTCCATACCGACAGCTAAACCTTGTTCACGATTCAGAGGTTGCACACGTGAGCCTGGCACTATGCCCTTGACCGCTTCTGTGGGCATCAAGTAGGTAATATTTTCGGCAAACCCCACCACTTCGGCTTCGATTTCACCTTCCATCGTTTGGATCAAGCACTGACTACCCACTGGCATTTGACAACCCACAGCTTCAAGTGTCAGCCCTATACCTCGCACTAGTTTGCCACAGGCAACAATAGGCGCGTATGGCACTTGATCTTTGAGAAGTTTTATCCGGTCTAACATAGTAGTAGACATAACTTATTCGTCACCTTCACTAATGTGGCTTAAACCTTGTTCTAAAAGGAATTTGTCGATGACATCTTTAACGCGGCGTTCTACCGTGATATCGATAGCATTTGATTGCGTGACAATCTCACATCCACCGGCAGACAATTCAGGTGATTCAATAAAATCCCAATGATGCTTAGCTATTTCTTCTGAACTAAAATGATTATTAACTAATTCAATATCATCAGGGTGCAAATGAATTTGATAATGTTTTTCTTGGATCGGTAAGGCTTTTAAACCTTCACTCAAGGCTTGAAAAATAAGATCTGTATTCGTTTTGACTTCGCTACGAATCACACCTTTTGCAAGGCTAACAGCCAATAACACCAGTTCTTGCTCTAACTCTTTTT
>JBLIIN010000116.1:0-4893 GCA_047635075.1 Methylophagaceae bacterium
ATTCAATCATCAATCAGTTTTGTCTGAAACCGTACCTACTCGCCTGCCCCTTGCCGACATTTATTGTTACTCAAAAAAGTGCTGCTAAGCAGAGGGTGAGATGAATAACAGCGACATAACAGTCTTGGCCGTTGATAGACAAGTATCAAGCCTAAGATAATCTAGATGTGTTAATTTCAGGCTGGCCACGTCAATAAAGGCCCTAAATATGTTAACTTTAGCCTTGATATAACTAAGTTCTTTGTTTCGGCACAAAATGATGTCAATAGATGAATTTAAGCCAATGGTAGTCAGTCGCTCAATGCAAACCCAACTGCTATTAATGTCGATTGACAAGCTATTAGCGTTACTGTCTCTATGAGCCATGCAGATGGTCAACTTGCACATTAGATTAGCGTCAAAATAGTCACCTAAATACAACTGACAAAAACAATAGGAAGACCATGAATACTATTTCAAAAAGAGAAAAGATAACAGGGGCTTTTTTGGGTGCTGTCGTCGCTGATGCACTTTGTCTTGGGAGTCATTATGAGTATGACGCTAAGAAAATATATAAGGCTTATGGCAACAAGCCCATAGAAAAATACATGTCACCAGGCGAAATGATGGGAGGCCAAACACATGGCATTGGCTGGGGAGAGCGTAACTACCATCCGGGTAAAAAGGCCGGCGGCACAACGGACTCTGGTGACTACAATATCCTAGTTTTAGAGTATTTGGCATCTCTTTCAGATAACCCAGCACCCTTTAATATAGCAAACATGATTCCTCACTGGATGGCACGTCTTGAAAATGGCTGGGGTTCATGGATATGTACGATGACTCGAGAGACTTATGCGCAAGTAAAACAGGGTGTAGCTGTTGAACGACTGGGAGGTAACTCTAACGCTATGGCAATACGACATGCTGCAGCACATGCCTATTACGACACAGAAGATGAAGTCGTCGATGTTGCCAGAAAAAGTATGTTTACCCATAGAGATCGTCATGCACTAGGGGGCGGTGAGTTCTTCGCGCGTGTTACCCACCGTGTCATTAATGGACAAACGCCATCCAATGCAATTGATTCTGTTGCTTTAGAAATGGATGTTTTTTTTCAGGATAAAGTAGCTCAGGCCATTGCAAAAGTAAAAGAAGCGACTGATGAAAACTCGGCACTCTCGCAAGAGAAATTTGCTGATGATCTAGCTATTACCAGCATGGCAAGACTATGGGACGTAGGTCGCTCAGAACCTATAAAAGTAGGTAAAGCCAGTCCTACTGAGGGGACGCTTCCTGGCGCAGTCTACTTCATATTAAAATATGAAAACGATGACGATGGACTAAAAAAAGCATTCCAAGCAAATACTATGGTCGGTGGCGACAATGCGTCAAGGGCAATTGCTATCGGCATGGTGCTGGGGGCATACAAAGGCGTCAATGCGATTCCATTAGAGTGGAAACAGACGTTGGACCAATGGGATTATTGTGAACAGATGCTAAATGGGCTCCCATTACTTAAATAAAAATGTGACCGTACTGGCTCGAACGACCAAAAATAGCCGAAAGACCACAACAATAAAGTTGTATCGATAAAACAGTGCCAATCACTAGTGGACTAACGCTAAAGTAAGGGCATTAATTCTTGTGACTCGGCCATTGTTAGGCCCATCCTTTTGCAATAACCTGACAAATTTAGCTCATTATAGCTTTACTTTAGTACTGCCAGAAATTTGCTAATAACTGACCAATGGAATCGTAATTGAGTTGCCAATATTATCAATAACTACGTCGTTACTCCACTGAGCATCTTGCCGTTAATAAATAATATTTTGGCTGAACAAATAAACTTTTAAGGCCTTTGATTCAAAATAATGTTCAAATGTCACCCCATCTTTCCATCGGCACCTTGTACATCATCAAACACTGCACCGGGGCCCATTGTTAGTTATTAAATGCTATAAAACCAAAACTGAGGTCAACTTTCACAGCTAATTTGGTGTTTTTTTGCAAAAACGTGTCCAGGTCTGCTCAGGGCCCCTCTGTTTCCTAGCGGATGAGCCACGACTTTAATACACCGACTTAAATCATTAGAGTGAACATAACTCTCCATGTGCTGACTTATTAAGCTTTACTTCGGGCTTGAGTTCAATCATCCCTGTCAACGTCTCTGTCTCCACCTTGAGAGAATATTGTATCAACCCCTGCATCTATGATGCTTTCCTAATCAATAAGGTCATTGCTAATTAATTAGCATATCGAGAAGCAAGCTTAAAAAACTTAAGTCAAACCACTTTAAAACAACTTGTTTTTGTTTCTCTGCTAATAACTGGTATTGAGAATACTTAGTTTTGGCCAAAAACTAAGTGGGGGGGTGTAGAGCGACTATTGTTGGGTTTCGCCAATATTTACATTCGTGGATAATCCTACACTGTTCCGAACAGAGCAAGGTAGTGATATATTGCCCATTTATAGCGACGATAAGTTCAGTAAAGGAGATGATAGACGGCTAAATCAATCTTGCTTATTAGTATCATATAAATCATCAAGGTCAAGAGACCAGACACTATGATTTTGTGTAATAATTAGCATTTTACAAACAAGACAGAATCAAATAATCATCTTTCATACTCTCTGTCCTGTCCTAATATTATCTAATTGAGTATAGCTATGTCTTGTTGTTCTTATTTTGCCAGACTCCTAACTTTTCACGAACTAATCAATGCCTGCTATGAAGCTAAAACACTGGCAATAGCCTGTACGAGTCTCTTTACTCGCGATGCTAAACAACACTTCTAAACTATTCTGTACAGATACAGGAACTTTATTGCACATGACAGGACAAAAAACATGGCAACCCGACAATCGTCAATTCGTTCACTCCAATCATTATAATAATTGGAAGCGATGTTTAAAATGTCTTTGTAAAACAGACAACAGATAATCACTGAGGATGCCTGATAGTGAAAGAAAGTGAAAAACCAACGTTTAAACAACTCGAGTATTTTATCACTATCGCTGAACATGCTAGCTTCCGTAAGGCCGGAGAACGACTGAATGTCAGTCAACCCACATTGACGGTTCAAATCAGTTTACTAGAAGAAAAAATAGGCTTGCCCTTATTTGAACGCCGCCGGTCTGGCTCCACCCTAAGTTCAGTTGGGCAGAGGCTATTACCCTCTGCAAAACAAATCGTTGAACAGGTAAATAACTTATCAGATCTCGTCAACTTCGAAGATTTAGGTCCAAGCGGTATCTACAGATTTGGGTTACCACCGACATTAGGCCCTTACTTATTGCCACACTTCCTTCCCGATCTACACCGACGATATAGCAAACTTCAACTACACATCTGCGAAGACGAACCTAATAAACTAGAGGAAGGCCTCATCAATGGTGAGTACGATTTAATACTCTCACCATTACCGATAAACAATCGCAAATTAACCGTCAAGCCTCTGTTTCGTGAACCCTTGTTTTTGGTGGCCCGGCATGAAAGTCCACAAATCAACCAACAGTCGGTTTCCAGTCATACCTTGGCCGGGTTAGGAGTACTAACGCTAGGACAAAAAAGTGACTACCACCGACAGGTGAGAGTGATATGTGGAAAATTAGGCATACATATGAGGCGTGACTATGAAGGCACCAGTCTAGATGGCTTAAAACAAATGGTCGCCATGGGCAGGGGAATCGCATTTCTGCCGGCACTTTACATTGATGCAGAAATCAACGACGAAATTGGGCTTGAAAAAATCGTCATCGAAGGTGAAACCATGACTCGAACTCACGCATTGGTGTGGAGGACTAGCTCACCCTCAAATCATTTTTTTGGGCAATTAGCCCAAGAAATGAAGAGCCTGATACTGGCTGGGGCGGGCGAACTGGTCACTACAGTTTAAAGAGAAACCACTTTATGGTCACTTAAGTGAGTGGTCGGGCAGTCTGCAGCAATCAATTTTGTAGCTTGTAAATCTAAAGTAATACGCCCTAACTTTTCTAAGGCATTGATACCAATGAGATTACGACTAGCACCACGTATCACCGCCACTTCCAATGGACCAACATCACAGCCGTTAGCTAAGATTAAAGAGGGAATTTCATAAGTCGGTATCGTTTTGATGCGTCCACTCGCCATATTGGCAGCGACCTTACCGGTCGGTACGGTTTTTTGCTGTTTAGCAATGGCCTTAAACAATTTGTCGCTCATCATCACCATGCTAGCGCCAGTATCTAGAAGAAATTCTGCTTCTAAGGTCGGCGCAAACTCAATTGCAATGGTGTAAGTGCCTGAGGAGACAGGGTGGAGTTCAATCTCGGCGCCAATATCCGCTATGCTGGTGGCGGGTATTAAAGCCAGAATAAGGAGGCAATTAGTAGCAAATAACTTAAGCATCTTTATATTCCAATTAATTGTTCTTAACAACTAACTCGCATAAATTAGGCCAACCCATGAAAACTTATATATCGATATTATTCAGTAGCTTATCTAGATACAGCACAAGATTAACGCACTTAATTAGTGCGCAATGTATAAGTTTTTTTATTTTATGCACTAATATGTAGCCCTTGACGCATTGCAGATGAATAGGAACAGGTTGAATACAAAAAACACTTGAAGTAAGAACCTAAGCAATAACCAACAATAACCCTCGTCATCACCCCTAAACTTTAACCACCCGTAGGTTAATAGCTAAAATTGCTGCCGTTGTTCAAGGTCTTATAAAAAGTGACTTTGAGCCAGCAGCTTAGTTAACCAACAAAAGTTGTTATGAAATAGCTAAGCATTTCAACCATCATTGCTCCGGCATTCGACCGTTCAACTTCAGTTCTGGCTATTTTTATACGACAAGAATGCTATCGACAATGATTTTAGTGGTTAAACACGCGTTCAAGGTCAAAATTAAAGGCCTGTCA
>JBLIIN010000117.1:0-4836 GCA_047635075.1 Methylophagaceae bacterium
CAAGTGATGATCCTACTACGCGTTTGTTGGCAGATATTTAAGCTGGTTCATTAGTGATAAGAAGTACATTGCCATGATGACGATTTTGTGAGAATGTATGGGGATTTAAAAGGGACGTAATCAGATGGAGATTAGGTTACATCTTAACAATCTGCGCTTGATATTTTTGCAAAATATAGACATCAAAAATGAACTTATTTAGCCAGAAAATTGTGAACCCAGAAAATATTTTACCCAAAGAGGGTGTGGTGAAATATTATGGTACCTTGATGATGACTGACCTTGCTGATAGATACTTCAACAGTTTATTAAAAGGTATCGAGTGGCGAAATGATGAAGCAGTTATTTATGGCAAGCGGATTATTACCAAACGCAAAGTGGCTTGGTACGCTGACCAGCCTTTTGAATATACCTATTCAAAAATAACTAAACTTGCACTGCCTTGGACTGACGAATTATTACAGTTGAAGTCATTAGTTGAAGATGAGACCAAAGAAAACTTCAACTCCTGCCTACTTAACCTTTATCACAGTGGGGGCGAAGCAATGGCCTGGCATAGTGATGGTGAAAAAGACTTAAAAAAAAATGGGCCAATAGCTTCTTTAAGTTTGGGTGCTGAAAGGAAGTTTTCATTTAGACACAAAAAAACCAAAGAAAAAATATCTTTGTTGCTGGAACATGGCAGCCTTCTTGTGATGAGTGGAACAACTCAAACATTCTGGCATCACTGCCTGCCAGCTACCAAGAGAGTCAATGAACCTAGGATTAACTTAACCTTTAGGAATATTGCTGATGAGGGCTAAGTCACCATTTATGCGTGAAGAGACGCTCTAGGTAAACCAACATTGTTACGTGATTCTAATGTTATCAGTGCCAGACTTTAATGGCGTGAATGTTAATTATCCCGATGTCTGAAGTTAGCCTGCCTTAACACACAGCAACCCCCCCATTCGACGGGTGGTATTTATACTGAACAGGCTGCGCCACCGAAGACCGGGAGCTCATCATATTCAGCACCGCCATCAACAAACAGCCAATCAGGAGAATACCAAACGAGAGTGTTATTTTGGCAGTGAATAGTCCCTACTGGTAGAATAATAAATATCTTTCAATGACTTAAAACTAGTCTGAGTTATTAATATCGACAGTATTTTAAAAAAGCCGCGATATGGCCGCGGCTTTTTTATGTTGGATGGTGTGGTATTAGTGGTCTACGTGTTTTTCTTGCATTTTGCTTAGTACAGCCCGTTGTTCGGTTGTTAGTTGTTGGTGAACTTGATGCATCGATTGAACTTTCATTACGGTCAGTGATTCGTCTAATAATGCTTTTTGATGGGCTAAGTGACTTACTTCTAAGATACCGATATTATCAGCTTCGACTAGTTTTCTCATGGCTTGACGAATGGGTTTCATTTGTTCTTTATGGGCCCGTTTATTAGCATTCTGTGTTTCTGTAATTGTTTTGATTGCTGCATGCTGGGCATCAGTAAGGTCGAGTTTTTTAAGCATATGTATCATTTTACCATCATTATTTTTGTTATGATGATTCGCCGCTTGTATCGATCCAATAGACAGTATGGCGGCGAGCAATACAGCAATAATATGCGTGTTCTTTTTCATGTGATAATCCTTATATAACATTGAAAACTTTTGAGTAATGAATATTTAACTTGATGACTAGTATGCCAATGGTGAATGCAATTTTGTGTCAGGTCTGTGTAAAGCTTTGTAAAGAAATGTAAAGAGGTCGACGGCCTAGGCAGTAACTATGTCAAAATCATTAAAAAACCAGATGAGAATAGTGACATGACACGATTATTAGTTGTCGATGACGATAAAGAATTGTCTGCGATGCTGATGGAATATTTAAGCTCAGAAGGGTTTGAGGTCGATGCGGCCTATGATGGTTTTTCAGCAATAGAAAAAATTCAAGTGAAACATTATGATGCGTTGATATTAGATGTGATGATGCCTGAGCTGGATGGATTTGGCGTATTACGCCATGTTCGTAGTCATTGCGACGTGCCTGTTTTAATGTTGACTGCGAAAGGTGAAGACGTTGATCGAATTGTAGGCTTAGAAATGGGAGCTGATGATTATGTGTCTAAGCCTTTTAACCCAAGAGAATTGTTAGCACGAGTTAGAGCCGTACTCAGGCGTAGTCATGTATTGCCTGAATTAGTGTTTTCAGAGAAAGCACTGTCGGTGGCTGGGCTAAAAATGGATATGCATACTCGAAGTGTTAGTGCGAATAATCAATTAATGGATGTGACCAGCACAGAATTTAGTTTACTTTATCATCTGTTAAAACAAGTGGGCCATGTGGTGACAAAAGAGGTGTTATCTCAGAGTGCAATGGGCCGAATATTAGAAAAGTATGATCGCAGCATTGATATGCATATGAGTAACTTACGAAAGAAACTCACTGAATATAGTGTGCCGTTACGCATCGTGACCGTCCGTGGACAAGGTTATCAGTTGGTTGAAACATAAGATGGGCCGTCTATTTTGGAAAATATTTTTTGGCTTTTGGTTGACTATATTAGTGACGGGCACGACTGCTGGCTGGCTAGTTTGGCATCATGCTAATGATCATATCGCACATTTAGAAATTTTAGTCGATCACCCAAAGGCGGGTCACAATCTGAATAAGGTTGCACAGATTATCGCTGAACATGGTGTAGAGGGGATTGGCTCATATATGACGCTGCGAGAAAAGCGGAAAAAGCATCCTTTGCCGATGTTTATTGTTAATGAGGCAAATGAAGATTTTTTAGGCCGGTCAGTACCCAAGATATTATTAGAAAAAGTCCAGCAATTACTCAAGACGCCAAATCATTCTACGATTAAACAAGTTGTCACCCCTGCGGGTGAAAAGCTGCTGCTATTTATCCCTCGCCGAGACCACCCTATAATGCAACGAGGCCAACTATTTCCAACCGACCTACCGCTCTTATCTTTATTGGTATTGTTACTAGGAAGTTTATTTTTTAGTGCCGGTTTAGCCTTTTATTTAACACGACCATTACACCATTTGCGTGGAGCAACTCAACGTTTTGCTGCAGGTGATTTAGATAGTCGAGTGATGGATAAAATGGCGGGGCGTCGCGATGAAATTGTTGATCTCGCTGCTGATTTTGATCAAATGGCTGAGCAGGTCCAACAATTGATTGGGAGCCAGCAACGTTTGCTTAATGATGTGTCACATGAATTACGTTCGCCTTTGGCAAGACTTCAGTTAGCGGTGGCATTAGGCCGGAAACAGCCTGAGCAGTTCGAGACTATGATGCAACGCCTTGAAAAGGAAAGCCAGCGTTTAGATACCCTAGTCGGTGAGTTACTGACCTTGTCTAGGTTGGAAGCCGCTGAAGAGGATGATGATCATGATTACTTCGATGTGATGGGCTTGGTCTCATTGATTTGTAGCGATGCTGCATTTGAAGCAAATGAGCAAGGTAAAAAGGTATATTTTAAGGTGGGTCCTGAATACCTACTGAATGGGAATATCGAACTACTACGTCGTGCCGTTGAAAATATTATTCGAAATGCGGTGTTCCACACGGCAGAAAATACCACAGTTACGGTTGAGATTACATCTGTTGAAACAGACATAATACTAACCGTCAGTGATGAGGGTAAGGGGGTAGAGGAGCAGGCGTTATCGCAATTATTTTTACCTTTTGTCCGTTTTGGCCATCAACAAAATAGTGATATTCCGGGCTATGGTTTGGGTTTGGCCATTGCAGCAAGGGCTGTTGCACTTCATAAAGGGTCAGTTAATGCTGAGAATCGAACCCAAGGGGGTCTTTGTATTAAAGTGATTTTGCCATTAGTTTAACCAGCCGCCAGTGGCTTGTATGGGTGTCTGATCTTTAGGTGTGCTGACCCATGTCGCTAATGCTGTCTGTGTGCTACCGACCGAAATCGGCGGTAAAGCGATGTCATTGGTAAAAAAGCCTACTTTATTGGGTTGCATGGCAACTGAACGGTAACCCAGAACGACAAACTCATGATTCAGTGTCAGACCACTATTTTCACCTGCGTTGACAGTCGAAATGAGGCCGAATCCCAACACAGCTATGTTGAGTACCAAAGTCTGGTTACGGGCGATGTCGGTCTGGTACTCTGCCACTAACTGGTTTTGTGTAAGGTTAATTTTAAGTTGGCCTGCATTGTTTTTTTCAGGTTTTGGTAAATCACTATGATGCCATGAGAGCCATTCGTTACCGTTGTAGATAACAGCTGGTGTGTAAATTGAGCGAATGTTGTTATTGGCTTGATAACGAGACTGCCTGACGGTATGGCGCTGATGGGCATAAGGATCTTGCCAACCTATGTAGTCCCAGTAATCTACGTGAAAAGCAATCGGGATAAACTCAGTCCACAAGCCGGATTGCTGCTTGAGCTTACCTAACCATTTGTCGGCGGGTGGGCAGCTACTGCAGCCTTCCGAGGTATAGAGTTCTACTAAGTTAACTTGTTTTTCTGAACTGGTGAATGTCTGTGCATAGCTGGCTTGTGACACAGCCCACATCACAATAGCACTGCTAATTAAAGCTGATATTTTCATCTATTTTGTCCTTGACTTACGCTCTATATTGTAATCAAGCTTACGATGTTTTTACAGGTAGAATAATGGGTTTTCTGCTTGAGAATGATTTGTTATTTCGATTCCTATTCCTCGCTATCTTATAATAGCCACTCTAGCCAATGTTAGGGCTAAATTAGAGGCTTAGGTTATGGCTATTGCTACCTGAAGTAGACTGACGGGTATGGGTTTTAGCATTTAGGCTGCCGCAGTGGAGGAAAGAATGCTTTTAGCAACCGCTTCAGCCA
>JBLIIN010000118.1:0-4765 GCA_047635075.1 Methylophagaceae bacterium
CGGTATCCCATCCAGTGCCACGCAATCCAGCGACTTGTGACTCTGTTGCGGGATGGCTGGTACCCGAAGCGAAAGATGAAATCGCAGTATCAATACGGTCTGCGCCGGCTTCAATTGCTTTTAGCTGGCATTGTGCTCCTAAACCAGACGTCGAGTGACTATGGATAACCAGCGGTAAATCAACTTGATCCTTGATTGCTTTGACAAGGTCATAGGTCGGATAAGGCGTCAACAACCCCGCCATATCTTTAATTACAATCGAATCCGCACCCATATCACGAAGATCTTTTGCCTGCTGAACAAACAATTCAGCGGTATGGACTGGGCTAGTTGTGTAACAAATTGTGCCTTGAGCATGTTTGCCATTGTCTTTAACTGCTTTCATGGCAGTCTCAAGGTTGCGCAAATCATTTAAGGCATCAAAAATGCGAAAGACATCAATGCCATTATCAGCTGATTTTTCTACAAAAGCCCTGACCACATCATCGGCGTAATGACGATAACCCAGCAAATTTTGGCCTCTTAATAACATTTGTAATTGCGTCTTTGGCAATGCGCTGCGCAGCTGTCGTAACCGTTGCCAAGGGTCTTCCTTTAAAAATCGCACACACGCATCGAAGGTTGCTCCACCCCAGACCTCTAATGACCAATAGCCGACTTGATCCAATTTTTCACAAATTGGCAGCATATCTTCAGTCCTCATCCTTGTTGCAATCAAGGATTGGTGTGCATCTCTTAATATGAGATCAGTAACTTGTATTTTTTTCATGGTGTCTTTCTCCAATATCCCGGTTTATTTACCAGCCAGCATGAGCCGCAACGGCAGTAGCAATGGCCAGTGCTGCAGTACTGGGATCGCGTTTTTCAGAATAATTTAATAATTCAGGATGATTAGGCACAAAACTAGTGTCGAACTTGCCTGACCGGAAATCGGGGTCTTTTAGGATTTGTTGATAGTAGGTTGCCGTGGTCTTAATACCTTGTAGACGCATACCATCTAGGGCACATTGTCCACGTGCAATAGCATCTTCCCAATCTAGCGCCCACACAACTAATTTAAGACACATTGAGTCAAAATAAGGTGGGATGTCGTAACCTGTATAGATCGCGGTATCGACCCTTACGCCCGGTCCTCCTGGTGCATAGTAATGTGTTATCCGACCAAAGCTCGGTAAGAAATCATTTTTAGGATCTTCAGCATTAATTCGAAACTGCAAGGCATAACCTCTAAACTGAATGTCTTGCTGACGATAAGATAAAGCGAGTCCTGATGCGATTCGTAACTGCTCACGAACAATATCGACCCCGGTTATCTGCTCTGTGATTGTATGTTCAACTTGAATCCGTGTATTCATTTCCATGAAGTACACCTCGTTGCCCGTCAATAAAAACTCCACCGTGCCCGCATTTTCGTAGTTCACTGCTTTTGCTGCTCGCACTGCCAAATCGCCAATATAACTTCTTTGCTCAGGTGTCAGCTGTGGACTCGGTGCGACCTCAATTAACTTTTGGTTTCGGCGTTGAATAGAGCAATCACGTTCAAATAAATGAATGACATTACCCTGACTATCGCCAAGGATTTGGACTTCAATATGCCTCGGGGCAACGATACATTTTTCTAAAAATACCTCCGCACTACCAAATGCTTTTGTTGCTTCAGAGATAACCCGTGGATACTGCTGACGTAATTCAGCAGGGTCATCGCAACGGCGAATTCCTCGGCCACCGCCGCCTGAAGTCGCCTTGACCATGACCGGATAACCTAGGCCTTCAGCTAAATCTAATGCCTGTTCTAGATTGTCGAGGTTGCCTTCTGAACCCGGCGTAATGGGCACCCCAGCTGCACGCATACTATCTCTTGCAGAAGTTTTATCACCCATTCGATCAATCACTGATGAATCAGGGCCAATAAAAATAATTCCTGCTTGCTCACATAAGCGAGCGAAATTAGCATTCTCTGATAAGAAACCATAACCTGGGTGAATAGCATCACACCCTGTCTGTAACGCCATGTTAACAATTCGCAGTGGGTCTAAATAGCCTTCCAGTGGATCCTCACCAAGCCCATGAGCTTCATTGGCTCGTTTAACATGCAGGCCGTATCTATCCGGTTCTGTGTAAATAGCCACTGAACGAATATCCATTTCAGCACAAGCACGTACGATTCTTAAAGCAATTTCACCCCTATTTGCGATCAGTACTTTCTTTATCATGGTGTCTAACTCCCAATTTTTGATAAATTGGAGGATAAAGCAATTTACCTATAATTTATAATCGATTATACTTACAACATTGATAAGTAATTAGTTATAGGCGCCTCGGATACAGCTATGGCATTAGATCTACAGCAACTCGTTAATCGGCTATCCTTTCGTCAATTGCAGGTTTTTTCGATGGTTTATAAATTAAGAGGCTATCGCAAAGCGGCAGATTCACTTGGTTTAACACAGCCTGCCGTGAGTTCACAGATTAAAAAACTTGAACAAAGCCTGGGTCATCCTCTGTTTGAATATATTGGGCGTACGCTTTACTCAACAGAAGCCGGCGAGAGAGTCTCGCAGTTTATCGAGTCAATGTTTGTCGATATTGCTCACTTGCAGACTGACCTTCATACATTACAAGCTGAGTTATCGGGGGATTTGAACCTTGTTGTGGTCAACAGCGCCCAGTCAATTGTGCCCTACCTAATTAAAACTTTTTCAACACGCTATCCTGCTATCAGAGTCCGCGTGAATGTCGTTAACAGAGCTAATGCACTCAAAAGGTTAGAGAAAAACCCAGATGAACTGACCATCATGGCCTTAGTTCCTAATGATAGGTCTCTCACCGTCCTGCCGTTTTTAGACAATGAATTAATACCTGTATTGCCTGCTGACTTTAAACTAACTGGAAAAAGGCCGATAACGCCGCAACGCTTTTTGCAACAACCCTTGATACTCAGAGAGCCTGGGTCAGGCAGCCGCTTAGCATTTGAGCAGCATTGCTTAGAAAGTCGGTTAAGCTATCAATCCTCGATGGTATTTGGTTCGAATGAGGCGGTAAAACATGCCGTTATTTCAGGGCTCGGTGTCGCCGTCATTCCAAAACTGAGTGTTTTGCCTGAGCTTCAGTTAGGCGTAATTAAAACACTTGATATCAAAGGATTTCCTCTCCGGCGTACCTGGTGCTTGGTTTATCCGCGAAGAAAGAACTTGACCCCCGTCTCCCAAGCTTTTTCTGATTACATTCAACAAAGTTTGGCAGAGATTAACCTGCACTTTAACCTCCTAACTGCTAGTTCTACGTCTGTTACCTAAGCTGGGGCCAAGCAGTCAGCCTCTTAATTCTTTAGCGGTGATTCAACTTGGTTTGACTCGGCCTGTTCCAAACAAAACTCAATTGTTGATTCACTCATTCTCCAGGGTTTGCCCTCACATTTAGAAATGTAAGGACAGGCTGAAAAACAACCCCTGCATGGTATTCTTGCTGATATTTCTATTCTACTAGGTGGCATGATCATCTGGCCCACTCCTTTTCTGTTTTTCTTTCAATACCATCTGCTCGACCCAAGATTGACAACAAGTCGATTGCCAGCATGAACTCGCATCACCACCAACGTGTTCAATTTCCATACTAGCAAATTTAACTTGGTGTATATCAGCGACACGGCCAACAACGATCGTACCTTTCTCCCACAGCGATAATATTTTAGCTACTTGATTAATTTCTACAGTAATTATTTTATGGTCACCATAGACAATTAAGGGCTGGTCAAGCGAGTTTCTTAGCCTCGGTAACGCGCTCAAATCATCGACTTGATTAATGGCATTTATCTGAACTCCAGACTGTAGTAGCAATGCGTAGAATAACCAATAGTCTAAAGCAGAGCACTGATCATCTAAATTAACGAGCCAGCAGTTAGCTCGTGATTTTTGTTTATCAGCCCGCAATGTCATGATTGTTATCTGACGCTTCCAGCATTGCTGCCAAAGCTGCTGTTCTAGTTGATAGCCTAAAGGTTTACTTTGCCACCGAGCCATTAGTTGAGCCGCGAGAGGCTGATAAACTTTTTCACACAAATTGACAAAAGGCATTGATTTGTTGAGCTTATCAATCAGAGGGTTGAGACTCCTTTGTTTGAGCTCCATCAGTGTGCTGAGTATTTCATGCTGTACATGTTGCCAAGACACTTCATCTGTGAGGGCATTACTCTCAGTTTCACCGGCGGTAAGTAAACCGGCCACTTTACTTATTGCCACGCCACGATTCAGCCAACGAACAATCTGCCTAATTTGTTCAATGTTGGCCTCACTGTATAGGCGATGGCCCTTTGGTGTTCGGCTCGGCTTGATTAGCCCATAACGACGCTCCCAAGCACGCAAAGTGACGGCTGCCACACCCGTTTGTTGGCAGACTTCACTTATGTTAACAGTAGCTTCAGGTTGCATTATACAAGCTCAAATTACCTTGGGCGCGCTTTGATATTTCATACTTATAATTCAAGTCCATTTTGATTGTCAGCATACAGCAACATCTTTCAGTTCGTGTTTTCATTGAACCCAAATTGATGACAACAGAGTAACAACTAACACGTAGTTATACAATATTGTCATATTGTATAATTACGTATTCCCTCAGCCATCCTAAGTCCATAAAATGCATCCCATAGTCTGAAAAAGACGACTAGCAAGCAAACAATAACCATGAAGTGGCTTGATTGCTTGATTTATAACAATAATTATAATAACGCTTTATTTTAAGAGGTATTTTTATCATGAAAAAGCTT
>JBLIIN010000119.1:0-4668 GCA_047635075.1 Methylophagaceae bacterium
TTCTTGCATTGACTTGGATTGAGCATCCAGATGCTCTTCCGCTGCGAGAACGCCACTCGACGATAATGTTACACCCAGTTCTTGTGTAAATTGGTTTAGCATGACCGTTTCATCAACATCACCCAACGCAGGCTGTTGCTGCTTAGCAATCTGTTCATCTAAATACTGCCCAAACTGATTATCGAGGGGGGGAGCAGTGTTTCCTATTTTCAGCTTTAGGGCTTTAGATCGCCGTTGAGATCGCAAACTTGCATACCAAGCGACACCCAGAAAGCTGAATAACAAGAAAACAGTAATAATGATCAGTTCTAACACTTAAATAAATCTTCCAACTCTGGGATAATATAACCTCTTTTAAACGTTACATTGAGAGCAGTATGTCCACCTTACCAACCAAAGAACTCGACACCTTCGACAACGCACGACCAGACCGTGATTATACCATTCACATTGAAACGCCTGAGTTCACTTGCTTATGTCCCAAAACAGGTCAACCTGATTTTGCCACCATCACCATTGACTATATCCCGCATTTAAAATGTGTGGAATTAAAGTCTTACAAACTTTATATCTGGTCCTATCGAGATCACGGTGCTTTTCATGAAGCCGTGACTAATCAGATATTAGATGACCTTGTTGCAGCAACTGATCCTAAGTTTATGCGCGTCACAGGTATTTTTAATGTCCGTGGCGGAGTTTATACCAATGTCGTAGCAGAACATCGTAGAGAGGGCTGGGTCGCTCCCGAACTAGTTCAACTCCCTTAAAATGCGATTAAAGGCGTTCACTCAAATTATCCAAACTATGGGTGGCCGCCTGCCATTTTACTTGAGTATCCAATCCGCTAGGTGCCATCGCCTTAGCTTGAGACAGCGGTCTCTCAGCGGTGAAGGATAATTAGCATGGATAATTTATTGAAAGGTGCAGGATACTTGCTCAAGGGCTTTAACTTGATGAATCAGCGGGGTATTCGCCGTTTTGCTTATCTCCCCATGGCCATCAACTTCCTGTTATTTAGTATCGCTATTTGGCTGGGCTTTAATCAGTTTGACAGTTGGTTAAACAATTTATTGCCAACATGGTTACCCGACTGGTTATTCAGCGCCATTATGTGGTTAATTATGCCAATATTCACGGCATTAGTGAGTATTATCGTTTTCTTTAGTTTTTCAATATTGGCTAATTTCTTGGCTTCACCCTTTAACGGCCCATTAGCAGAAGCGGTTGAGAAAAAACTAACAGGCCAAGCGCCACCTAGCTTATCGATGAAACAAATCTTCAAAGATTTGCCCTCCGTACTTTGGAATGAAATAAAAAAAATAAAATACTTCCTACTTTGGATTATTCCCCTGTTTATCTTTTCATGGATTCCCATCGTTAATATTATTGCGCCGATACTCTGGTTTGTCTTTTCAAGCTGGATCCTGACACTGCAATACCATGACTATCCTATGGGTAATCATCAGATCAAGTTTCCAGAACAACGTGAAAAACTTAGGGTTCATCGTACCTTAGCGTTGGGGTTTGGTCTTTCAACCTTGGCTGTAACCATGATTCCAATCTTGAATTTTATTGTTATCCCTGCCGCAGTCGCAGGTGCTACCGCCCTCTATTTAGAAAAAATTAAGGTGTGAACTTAGCAATAACATTATTTAAGATGTCGCTGGGTCGCATTATTCGAGATAGGGCATCAACATCATCAAAATAATATCCCATCAGGTCAACCGCATGACCTTGAGCTTGAGTTAATTGTGCCACGATTTTAAGTTCGTTTGATGTTAAGTCATCGGCTAACCCTTTAAAGTAGGCCTTAAGTTCGCTTTCTTGATCTTGAGCCGCCAATGCTTGCGCCCAATACAACGCTAAATAAAAATGACTTCCTCGATTATCTAACTCACCCACTATATCTGACGGCGATTTATCCAGCTCTAAAAGACGCCCTGTCGCTGCGTCCAGAGTCTTTGACAAGATAGCTGCTTTTTGATTGCCGGTCCTTCGACCTAAATGCTCCAGAGACGCGGCTAACGCTAAAAACTCACCGAGGGAATCCCAACAAAGATGATTTTCTTCTTGTAACTGTTGTAATAACTTTGGCGCTGTACCCCCAGCCCCGGTCTCAAACAAACCACCACCATTCATCAATGGCACAACAGATAACATTTTTGCACTAGTCCCTAGTTCTAAAATAGGAAATAAATCAGTCAAATAATCACGCAATACATTCCCGGTCACCGAAATCGTATCTTGCCCAGCCTTAATTCTTTTAAGGGAAAACATCACTGCATCCTCTGGCGACAAAATACGAATATCTAATCCAGTGGTATCGTGGTCTGCTAAATAATGCGTTACCTTGGTAATCAGTTGTGCGTCGTGAGCACGCTGTTGATCTAACCAAAAAATAGCGGGAGTCATGGTCAGTCTTGCACGAGTGACAGCTAACTTTACCCAGTCTTGAATGGGTAAGTCTTTAACCTGACACATTCGCCAAATATCGCCTGCCTCGACGGCATGTTCGATTAAAACCTGATTAGAACCATCGATAATTCGAACACTACCCGCTGCCGCTATTTCAAATGTCTTATCATGAGATCCGTATTCTTCAGCTTTTTGAGCCATTAATCCGACATTGGGCACCGTCCCCATCGTAACCGGATCGAAAGCGCCGTTCTCTTTACAAAACTCAATCGTTTTTTGAAAAATTCCGGCATAACATCGGTCAGGAATAATAGCTTTGGTATCTTGCAGCTGCCCTTGGGCGTTCCACATTTGACCTGATGAACGAATCATCGCTGGCATTGATGCATCAACAATCACATCAGAAGGCACATGGAGGTTAGTAATACCTTTCTCATAATCCACCATCGCCAATGCAGGTCTATCGTTATAAACAGCAGTAATATCTGCCAATATTTCAGTTTGTTGAGCTGAGCTTAATGTGGAAATTTTGTTATAAACATCACCTAACCCATTGTTTAAGTTGATCCCCAAGGTATCAAACAAAGACTGATGTTTATCTAACACCGGTTGATAAAACACCTGAGTCACATGCCCAAAGATAATCGGGTCAGACACTTTCATCATCGTTGCTTTCAAATGCACTGAAAATAAAATATTAGCATGCTTGGCTCCCTCAATTTCAGCGGCCACAAACTGTCTTAATTTGGCTGTATTCATTACTGCAGCATCAATAATCTCACCCGCCCATAAAGACACCGATGGTTTGAGAACCGTAAGGCCGCCGGTTTGATCAATAAGTTCAATCCTTACCTCTGTGTTTTTGGTCATCGTGATTGATTGCTCACTGCCAAAAAAATCACCCGAAGACATACTTGCAACATGTGTTTTCGAATCAGAAGACCAAGGTCCCATCTCATGTGGATGATGGCGAACGTAATTTTTAACAGCCAAGGGCGCACGTCGATCAGAGTTACCTTCGCGTAATACTGGGTTGACCGCACTCCCCTTCACTTTGTCATAACTTGCTTGGATATCTCGTAGCTCGTCATCATCTGCAACATCCGGGTAATTTGGCAGCGCATAACCTTTATCTTGTAACTCTTTAATGGCCGCTTTAAGTTGCGGCATTGAGGCACTGATGTTGGGCAGCTTTATGATATTGGCTTCAGGTTTCAGGGCTAACTTGCCTAATTTACTCAAACCATCCTCAACACGCTGCAAGTCAGTTAAATAAGACGGAAACTGAGCTAAAATTCGACCCGCTAATGAAATATCACACAGTTCAACATTAATATCTGCAGCCGTTGTAAAAGCACGCACAATCGGCAACAAAGAATACGTAGCCAAAGCAGGTGATTCATCTGTTTTGGTATACATAATCGTTGAATCTGTCATAAAAGGTCCTTGAAATAATAAAAATAAAGTCATTCAATCCAAACTTAAAAGCCGCTGTGCTGACAAAACGACGCTATAGGCCTTATGGTATCACTCCACTAACATTTGACTCAACACAGCTAAACCTGCGGCGAGTATGCGGGGCATTCTATCTACTTTAAGGTCCTTATCTCCAACGCTAATAATCAGCGCTAGTGTTCTCAAGCCCGACGCCACAAATTCTCGACATTAGAGTTCTTTCGTTGGTGATTGAAAGTACCACCCATGTGCTTCGATATCCGAGCGATACACTGAAATAGTGTGTACACCTTGGCTAATATTAGACTTGATCACTGGCATGAACTGCCTTTAAGTCCTCAAGCGTGACATAGCAACCCTTAATCGGGCAGCCATGATGTTGCTCAGAAATTTGTGTTGATTCACCCAATTGGTCGAAGACTGATAACGCACCAGAAAAATCATCTTCTTTTGTATAATTATTAAAAGTCACAATAGTAGGAATACCAGCAGCGATAGCCGCCTTAACACCAATGCCAGAATCTTCAATCACCAAACAGTCACTTGCGGGCAGTGCCAACTGTGTTAGGCAATAGTTAAAAACAGCAGGGTCAGGCTTTTTGTCTAACACCAAGTCACCTGTCGCGATACATTCAAACCAACTCAAAGACTCACACCCAAACGTCTGAGTCAGTAAAGTGGTTACATTTTCAGTAGTACTGGCTGTCGCGATAGCCATTCGCAAACCCGCCGCACGGATATCATTGATTAATCTAAACACACCCGAACGCAAACTGATCTTTCTAGCCTCTAATAGGG
>JBLIIN010000120.1:0-4668 GCA_047635075.1 Methylophagaceae bacterium
ATTTATTTGACTTAATTTAATCATAAAACATCCAATTTTTCTTAGAAAAAAATCACGTCAAAGATAGCCTAGCTAATGGTGAAACGTTGAAAAAAGTATGGGGCTCTCTAAAAGATAACTACTTTCAGAATGCGATAGTACTTGATGACGGGTAAATAGATGTATCAAACGACACCGCTAACACCAATAAACCGGGGGGGTTGAGATACTACTTTTAACTAAGTCCGGTTTCTCTACTATCACGAGTTTTAAGTGATTTGTGGAAATAGTTAAACCCACATAGCATGAGATATTACGGAATAACAGACACAAAAAAACCCATATAAAATGGGCTTTTAAGACCTTTCTGGTAGGTTGTGAAACGTATGGCGGCGGGGGGAATCGAACCCCAGACGGAAGAAAAACCTTTTCTCCTTGAAAGCAAACCATCAATCCGTAACCAAGTAATTAATAGAATAATATCATGAGAATACGTGGTTATTTTCAAAATCAACACAACAGTTCTATAGCAGTTGTTGTAGCACAATTCTTAATCGTTATAATTTTCCTTCAAAATTGTATGGCTGTCATAAACGAGTAAAGTCTATTGGTGTGAGTTCATTAATAGAAATTACTCAATATTTAGTAAAGGAAGATATTTGTTCTGGTAGTGCAGCACCGAGTGATTTATACTATCTTAATCGTACAATCTTTGGGGACGACCTGGTTTCGACGTGGGTTACAAAACTTAAGGTGCATGTCGAGTATGTTAATTCTTCTCGTAAAACAGATTAACAAATTATAGTTGCAAACGATAACAACTACTCTCTAGCAGCTTAGGCTTGCTAGCCGTTGACTAAAGCCGTGCTTATGCGTTTAGGTTTCAACGGTCGATTCTCATAAGACAAGCCAGAAGCATGCTTGGTGCTGATGGACTGAAACCTTTCAAGATCGCTAGTTGTTTTCCCTGTTCATCGGGTAGCTGCTAGTTAAAACAATAGATGAAATAAACATGTAGATCTGAGAGCGGAGGATTTGCGGACGCGGGTTCGATTCCCGCCGTCTCCACCAATACATGGTCTCGCAAAGACTGAGAATGACCTCTAAAGCCTGCATTTATGCGGGCTTTCTTGTTTCTGGAATCCTAGCTTGTCTATCGAAACCCAATAACACCTTTCACTTTATAAATTTTCTCGATACGTCGATATTGGCTTTTCTTTGTGCTTTAAAAATTACATTACATATACTTTTATCTAAATTTTAGGCGTTTCCACCCTTAATCTCATCAAATAACTTGTCTTTGCTGTCATTGGTTATTTTTCGAATCAGGCGAGTTTGATTTAGTATTCGTTTAATATGCTTTAAATCTTTAGGAAGTGACTCTCCTATTATTCCATAATATTTTTTTCTTCCGCACATCGCCCTTCTTCAATTAGTGATGTTATTTCGGCAATGTCGGGCAAAGCTATTGCCTTCGACGTTCCTGCGCCAAACGAAAAACCTATTCTTTTGGTATAAGATAATTACTCCCTTATTTCAGAAATCTCACCTCATTGGGCCGTGATTTATCATACTTTCACCCATTAAATATTTTAGGAATTAATGGGCCAGACTCCATTAATTTTTACTTTTATAGTAGACAATGAAAAGCCCCAACAAAATTAACTGCTGAGGCTTGGTATTTGTTGATACCTGGGCTCCAAATCGAACCGGCATGCCCGTGAATGCGAGGAGTTTTAAGTCCTAAATACCAGCTAGTATCACTTAACTTTCCAGTATCTTATCGAAGTTCATTACCAAGTAAATAGTCACATGAGGGTTACAGTTTCATCGAACTCTTTTTTAATGATTTTCTGAAAGAATTTACCTAGCTTACGATAGAACCCTCGCAGTGGAGAAGTGTTTCGCCAAGCCAGAGCATGAACACGATATATAGATTCGTCCTCGATACTCAAAATATGTAGTTCATCCCTGTCAAGGATTTCAGAACGTATATACAAGGCAGGTAGAAATGCCCCCCCCATTTCCATATAAACCATCTGCCTAATTGCATCGAGGCTGCTACCTTCATAATCTCTTAACAAATTTGCATCAAAACGGTGGCACAGTCCTTCAACCAATGTAAAAAATTGGTGATGCTCCTCAATAGCTAGGATATCTAACCCCGCTAATTGACTCGCATTAATCTGTTCATACTTGGCCAATGCGAACTTAGCATTAACAACTAGAAATAAGGGTTCACGAAACAAAGGCATAACGGTGATTGTTGGGTCATCAATAGGAAGAGGAGAAAAGATTAAGTCATAATCCTTGGATATCAATCCATCAACTAGTAATGAGGGAACATCTTCTCTCACAAAAAACTTCACATCCGGAAATTCATGTCTTACCGCTGGTAGTATCCAAGGTAAGGAATATGGTCCCAGCGAAGGACTCACCCCAAGTCTAAATGTGCCAGTAGGTCCTTTAGTAGCAAAATTAGCCGCATCCATTATCGCCTCTGCAGCATTTAAGGCTACTTTTGTTTCGGGGATCAGCTCTCTTCCAAGCGGTGTTGGCGTCACACCACCTCGCGTTCTTTCAAAAAGTTCTATCCCTAATGCTTCTTCCAGCGATTTTATCTGTGCACTTAGGGAGGGCTGCGATATTTTTAATTCCTTAGCGGCCTGCCGCAAACTTTTATGTTTCGCTGCCGTGAGGAAATAACGTAATTGCTTTAGGGATATATTCAGATCTTTGATAGCGTCCGATAATACGCTCAACCCGTTTTCAATGAAAGCTTTTTCCTATCATAAATAACAGAAATACAGTTATAACTTTGGATTAGCCTGCCTGTTCTTTCAATAATAATGACGTGGTAAACTGTGGACAAGCTAATCGCCGGTGTTGCGGAATTTCAAAAAAAAGCCTTTGTTGAGAATAAGCAACTGTTCGAGAGTCTTGCCGATATGCAAGAACCAGAAGTTATGTTTATAACTTGTGCCGACTCTCGTATTGACCCAGGCTTAATTACTCAGACACTCCCCGGAGACCTATTTATTTGTCGTAACGTTGGCAATATTATTCCTCCCTATTCCAATGCTACGGGTGGGATGACAGCTTCTATAGAATTTGCGGTCACTGTTTTGGGAGTCAAACATATTGTGATCTGTGGCCATACAGGCTGCGCTGCAATGAAGGGGGCTTTAAATCCTGAAACATTAAAAAGCCTGCCCCATGTATCAAATTGGTTGTCTTACTGTGCCGCTGCCCAGGCTAAAGTGGAAGCTCGTCACCAAGAAGTTGGAGCTCAGCACCTTTTGGAAATGGCGGAAGAAAATGTTCTTTTACAACTTAAGCATTTAGAGACTCACCCCAGTGTGGCTGCAAAAATGGAAACTGGCAGTGTGGAGTTGCATGGCTGGATTTATGGTATCGCTGATGGCTCTGTAATTACATACGACCAACAAAAACGAATCTTTATTCCACTTTCAGATAAAACACCTTAATTCATCATTAAATCGATTTTCAACCCTTAAAGTTAAAGGAAAATATATGTTTAATCTCACAACTCGCCATCTTAAAGGTGATTTGTTTGGCGGCATAACTGCTGGTGTAGTGGCCTTGCCTCTGGCTTTAGCAATGGGTGTAGCATCTGGGCTTGGTCCTATGGCTGGACTCTATGGCGCTATTTTTGTTGGCTTTTTCGCTGCCCTCTTTGGCGGGACTGAGTGTCAGGTTTCGGGCCCTACTGGCCCGATGACTGTAGTGGTTGCAGGGGTAGTTGCCACTATCGCAATACATCCTGACCTCAATGGCAATATAGAACTGATTTTCACCACGATTATTCTGGCAGGGATTCTTCAGATTTTCTTCGGTGTTTTCAAATTGGGTAATTACATCAGTCTAGTTCCATACCCGGTAATCAGTGGGTTTATGAGTGGTATTGGCGGCATTATCATCATCTTGCAAATTAGTCCTTTACTCGGACATGATGCACCTGCAGGGACATTAGGCGCCTTGATGCATACACCTACAGCGCTGAGTAACATGAACGTGTTTGCACTATTTTTAGGACTGTTAACGCTGGTTATTGCGATGAAATGGCCCGTTAAGTTAGGAAGGTACTTACCTGGGCCACTTGCTGCGCTGATTATTGGTACTTTACTTAGTTTATTTATAGGAAATATGCCAATACTGGGCGAAATTCCGACTGGCCTGCCACAACTTCATCTACCCACCTTGTCACCAGAATCATTTCTAATTGTCGCCGAAGCCGCATTGATATTGGCTGTACTTGGCTCCATTGATAGTTTACTGACTTCACTGGTAGCTGACAACATGACACATACGCGACATAACTCTAACCGTGAGTTAATTGGCCAAGGTATTGGTAATACCATCGCCGGTTTGTTTGGCGGAGCGCCAGGTGCTGGTGCCACTATGCGTACGGTTGTTAATATTCGTTCTGGAGGCAGAACCCGAATTTCAGGTCTCGTGCATGCGCTTTTATTACTGGCAGTTGTTCTGGGCATGGGCCCATTAGCTTCCTTTATTCCACACGCCGTTCTTGCTGGTATTTTGGTGAAGGTCGGCCTAGACATCATTGACTGGAGTTACATTAAAAACTCTCATCGCGGACCTCGGTGGGATCTAGTATTGATGATTATTGTCGTTGTACTTACCATCTTCGTTGATCTGATGACTGCG